>CAZCTU010000239.1:0-3194 GCA_964501495.1 uncultured Ramlibacter sp. | reverse complement strand
CATCTCCACCGGCGGCGGCGCCTTCCTGGAAGTCCTCGAGGGTAAGCAGCTGCCGGCATTCGAGATCCTCGAGAAGCGCGCCCAGGGCTGAGCGCCATAGGCGCCGCCGGCCTGACTTCGGTCGAGGCAGTCGCGCGCGCAGTGCCTGGCCGACTTGAGGCGGGTCACGAAGCCTTGACGGGGGCCAAGGGGCTCCTTGTCGGGAATTCGCTGTGCCCCGAGCCTGAGGGCCCCATCAGGATGCGGTGCAACGCCACGTTGATGAAATAGTTGCTGCGACCGACCTTCAACTTGTTCACGAAGCCGCCCTGTGCAAGCGCTTCGAGGTATTTGGCGGCGGTCAGGCGCGATACGCCGAGGTCTCGCTGCACGAACTCGATCTTCGTGTAGGGATGGGTGAACAGGTTGTTGATCAGGTCTTGGCTGTAGAACCTGTGCGCATCCCGGATCCGGTGCTTGTAGTCCATCAGCGCCGCACGGATCTCGCCGATCGTGTTGATCGCTTGCCTGGCTGTCGCCTCGACGGCTTCGAGCATGTAGAGCACCCACGCCTCCCAGGCATCCCGTTCCCGTACGTCTTGCAGCAACGCGTAGTACCGGCTCTTGGTGCGCACGATGTGCTGGCTGAGATAGAGCACCGGGATGTCGAGCAGCCCTGACTTCACCAGATAGAGCACGTTCAGGATACGGCCGGTCCGGCCATTGCCGTCGTAGAAGGGATGGATGCTCTCGAACTGGTGATGAACCAGTGCCATCTTGATCAAGGGATCTGCAGCGAACAGCGCCTCGTCATTGATGAAGCGTTCCAGGTCCCGCATCAGCTGGGCGATTTCGCCGGGGTCCTGAGGCGGCGTGTAGATCACCCGTCCTGCCGGATCCTTGAGCGTGGTGCCGGGGAGCTTGCGAAACCCGGCCTGGTTGCGCTCCAGCTCGAGCTGGATTTCAAGGACGTTGCGGACCGTCAGCAGGCCTGTCGCCCGCACCTGCTCGAAGCCCACCCGTAAGGCCTGGCGATAACGCAAGACCTCCTTGGCCGACGCGCTCGAGGCGCCTTCCGGGCTGGCCTCATCCCTGAACAACTCGTCGTGGGTGGTGACGATGTTCTCGATCTCGGAGCTGTCCTTGGCCTCCTGCAGGCCCAGGGTATTGATCAGGATGCCCTGGTTGGGGATCGTCGCCGCCACTCCCTTGAGTTCGGCCAGCTGGCGGCTGCTGCGGGCAAGCTGCTTGAGGATGCCGGGCGTCTCGAAACGCCCGGGGTCCAGATGGTGGAGGGCTTTGAGCACGGATGACATGCATAAATTTTCGCAAATTTTATGCATGTCGTGGCGGACATGTCTATCAATCCTGGGAAATCCGATCGCATGCGTCCAGGGGGCAAGGGAGGCCAGGCCAGAAAAAAGGGCCCGATGAGGGCCCTTTGGATTCCATGCGACGCGGAAATCAGGCGGCGGCCGGCAGCGGCGCCGGGGTGCTGGTGGCACGGCCGGCGTAGTCGGTCCAGCAGCGGCGCGCGAAGTCGTACAGCTTGCAGCTGCGCGCGGTCTCGAAATACCAGTTCCAGGAGAAGCGCTGGATCACGATGCGGCCCGGGAGCAGCTCTTCGAGCTTGGCCTGGGCCTGCTGCAGGCGATAGAGCGGGATGCTCATGTCCACGTGGTGGGCGGTGTGCTCCATGATGTGGTGCATCAGCGCGCCGATGCGCCAGGGGAAGGTGAGGTGCACGGTGGTCGAGACGAAGGGCTGGGCCTTCTGCCAGGCGGCGCGGTCGTCATGCCAGGACACCTTCACGTGGGTGTGGTGCACGTAGACCACGAAGCCGATCATCGAGCACCAGAAGATGTAGGGCACCAGCATGCCCATGACGAGCAGCAGCCACACCGGCTGCTCGGTCACGTAGGCGGCGGCCACCAGGGCGCCGGTCCAGGCCAGGCCGAAGGCGGAGATCAGCAGGTTGTCCCACAGGAAGATGCCGCGACGCGAGGGCATCTGGCCGCGGCTGGGGAAGAACATCTTCTTCCACCAGATCTCGATCAGGTAGTACAGGCCCGGGGCGAAGCCGCTGCGGTAGATACGGTCCAGGGCGCGCTGCACCGGCGGCAGGGCCTGGTACTCGGCCTGGGTCAGGGGCGCCCAGACGAAGTCCACGCCCTTGAGGTTGGTGAACCCGTGGTGCACCACGTTGTGGCCGGCGTCCCACAGGCTGTAGGGGGTGAGCGAGGGCAGGAAGGCGATCCGGCCCAGCCACTTGTTCAGGCGGCGGTGCGGGGTGAGGCTCTGGTGGCAGGCGTCGTGGCCGATGATGAACAGGCGCCCGGTCACGAAACCGGCGGCCAGGCCGCAGGCCAGCTTGGCCCAGGTGGAGGCCAGGCCGACCACGCCGGCCATCAGCGCGCCGAGCAGGGCGTAGTCCAGCAGCAGCAGGATGATGGCGCGCACGGTGGTGCGGGTGGCGAGCGGAATGAGCCACTCGCGGATGATCTTGCGGTGAGGCAGCGGGGCCTCGGGGGACAGGGGTTGCGGCTGGGGCGCGGTCATGACTGGAAGGCGGCGTAGCAAACGTCTGGAACGGGGCCCTGGGTCAGGGCAATGCGGCATCGTAGAACCCGTCCACCATCCGCCCCTGACCTGGGTCAAGCGCGGGCGTTCCGGACGGGCGGAGGCGGCCTGCCTGGGGCGCACCCAGCCGGTATTGTCGCCGAGATTGATGCCCCCGGCCTGCCGGGGGTACCTGGCTTGTAACTGGAGGCCGGGGCCGCATGTGAGAATGGTCGTACGGAGACAACACCATGAGCGTCCAAGCCATCCCCACGACCCGCCGGTCCACCAAGATCGTCGCCACCCTCGGCCCCGCCTCCAGCGACCCGCAGCTGCTCGAGCAGATGATCCGCGCCGGCGTGAACGTCGTGCGCCTGAATTTCAGCCACGGCAAGGCCCAGGACCACATCGACCGCGCCCGCCTGGTGCGCGAGGCGGCCACCCGCGCCGGCCGCGAGGTGGCGATCATGGCCGACCTGCAGGGCCCCAAGATCCGGGTCGGCAAGTTCGCCGAGGGCAAGGTCATGCTCGAGCCGGGCCTGAAGTTCGTCCTGGACGCCGGCCGGACCGAGCCCGGCGACTTGCAAGGCGTGGGCCTGGACTACAAGGAGCTGCCGCGCGACGTGAAGCCCGGCGACACCCTGCTCCTGAACGAC
>CAZCTU010000238.1:0-3211 GCA_964501495.1 uncultured Ramlibacter sp. | reverse complement strand
CCTCGCGGCTGATGCCGGCGCGGCCGCCACGGAAGTGCAGCATGGTGGGGGAGGGGATGGTCACCTTGGGGGTGCAGCCCGCGGCCACCTGGGACTTCAGGTACTGGAAGTCTGCCAGCTGGATGTCCTTGACGTGGCGCACCTTATCGATCACGCGCATCACCGGCGGGGCCAGTTCCTCGGTACCGTCGGGCTTGACGATGGTCACCGGCACGTCGGTCTTCACGCCGCCGATCTGCTCGAGGAAGTCGACGTGGAAGTAGGTGCGACGGAACTCGCCGTCGGTGATGGACTTGAGGCCCACGTCCTGCTGGAACTTCACGATCTCGGTGATCGCCTTGTCCTCCACCGCGCGCAGCTGCTCGGCGTTGATCAGGCCCTTGGCTTTTTGCTCACGGGCCTCCAGCAGGTACTTGGGGCGCAGGAAGCTGCCCACGTGGTCGTAGCGGGCGGGAAGTTTCACCATCGGTCTCTCCTCGGGTTTTTGGAAATGCAGGCTTGCGATGCTAACGCCGTTCAGGCCGGGGTCGACGCCGGGGCTCCGGCCTGCTCGGCGGCGATCAGCTTGTCGATCATGCGGCGGGCCTGCACCCCGCCGGCATCGATGTTCAGCATGAGGAGCTTGCGGCCCGGCCAGGCCTCCAGCGACTTCTGCTGCTGCTCCAGGATGGCGGTGTCCTCGGCGAACACCTTGCCCTGGCCCTCGCGGATCTGGGCGGTGAGCTGGGTGTCCTGCGGGCGGAAGTTGCGCGCCATGCCCCAGAAGTACCACATGGTGTTGTCGCTCTCGGGGGTGATGAAGTCGACCACCACGCTGGCCGCCTTGTACTTCGGGTCGGCGTCATAGCCGCCCTTGCCGGCCAGGGCCACGCCCACCTCGATCATCACGTGGCTGGGCGGGCTGAAGCGGCACACCTGCCAGCGGTCCACCGGCTGGTCGTCGGGCAGGCCGTTGGCGCGCAGGTTGGCAGCCCAGAAGGGAGGGGCCATCACGCCGTCCATGTAGCGGCGGCAGACGACCTCATGGCCCTCGATCTTCGTCGTCACCGGCGTCTCGTCGATCTCCTTCTGGCCGATGCTGGTGCTGTGGACATAGGTCTCGTGGGTGAGGTCCATCAGGTTGTCGATCATCAGGCGGTAGTCGCACCGGATGTGGTACAGCCCGCCGCCATAGGCCCAGTCCGGGCTCACCGCCCACTCCAGGTGGGGAATCAGCGCGGGGTCGGCCTTCTCGGCCTCACCCGGCCAGACCCAGATGAATCCGTAGCGCTCCACCGCGGGATACCGGCGGATCGCGGGGAAGGCGCCGACCCGCTGGCCGGGCATGGAGACGGTCTTGCCATCGCAGCCCATGGCCAGGCCGTGGTAGCCGCAGACCAGGGCGCCGTCGCACACCGTGCCCAGCGAGAGCGGCGCGCCGCGGTGGGGGCAGAAGTCTTCCAGCACCGCCAGCTCGCCGGGGCGAGGGCGGTAGATCACCAGCTTCTGGCCGCAGATCTGGCGGCCCAGGGGCTTGTCGGCGATTTCGTCGGGAGTGGCGGCGACGTACCAGGTGTTCTTGGGATGGAGGGCAGACATGGTGTGGAGGCTTGTGCGACTGGATCGGGTTGGCGGGGCAGGTGCGGGAGGCGCCCGCCGCGGCAACGGTTGAGTGGTGCGCGATTATGAATCTGGAATACGTGTTGTATACATTGATATCGGGTTTACCCGAGTAAATGGCGGTTTGAGGGGGTCGAGGCAGCGATTCGGTGGTCCGGCTGGGATACATTGCATACATGGCGGATGCAGATTCCCCTTCCCAATCCACGCCCGGGTCCCGGCCCGGTGACGCCGACGCGGCCGGCTCCCAGGCCCTGCGCGCCCTGATGCGGCTGCGCGAAATGGTGCTGGCCGGCGAGCTGCCGGCGGGCTCGCGCATTGCCGAACTCACCCTGGCCCCACGCCTGGGCGTCTCCCGCACCCCCATCCGCAGCGCCCTGATGCGCCTGGAGCAGGAGGGCCTGCTCGAGTCCCTCCCCGGGGGCGGCTACGCGGTGCGCACCCTGTCCGAGCGGGACGCGGCCGACGCGATCGAGCTGCGCGGCACCATCGAGGGACTGGCCGCGCGCCTGGCCGCCGAGCGTGGCGCCGCCGCCGGCGTGCTGGCCGAGGCCAGCGCCTGCCTTGATGACATCGACCGGGTGCTGCAGCCTTCGTCGCTGGACGAGGCCGCCTTCGGCCAGTACGTCGAACTCAATGCCCGCTTCCACCAGCTGCTGGCCGAGATGGCCGGCTCCGGCACCCTGGCCCGCGAACTGGAGCGGGTGGTGCGCCTGCCCTTTGCCTCGCCCTCGGGCTTCGTGGCGGTGCAGGCCAACTCCCCGGGCGGGCGCGACATGCTGGTGGTGGCCCAGGACCAGCACCGCCAGGTGCTCGAGGCCATCGCCGCGGGCGAGGGCGCCCGGGCCGAATCCATCATGCGCGAGCACGCCCGCCTGGCGCGCCGCAACCTCCACACCGCTCTCGCGGGGCGTGACCTGGTGCGCATGCCCGGTGTGCGTCTCATCCGCCGGGCCTGATTCACCGAGCCTGATCCACCGGGCCTGAAATTCGCAGAGGACCCTATCACGCATGCTCCGCCGCAACGCATGGGGCACGGAAGGCGCTACCATCTGCAGCTGGAAAAAGCTTCGAATAGCCTGAGGGCGGATATGCCCGCCTGGCATAGCTGCTAGTCCGGCCCCTCAAGGAAGTTTTCACGGGGCAAAGCCCGAGAATCCACCAGCAGTTTCAAACGATCGACAGATCACTAGGAGACCTCGAATGAAAAAGCGCACCCTCATCCAGGCCCTGGGCCTGACCGCCCTGGTCACCGCCAGCGGCATGACGCTGGCCCAGCAGCAACCCTTCAAGATCGGCCTCATCCTCCCGATGACCGGCCAGCAGGCCACCACCGGCCGCCAGATCGAAGCCGCCGCCAAGCTCTACATGGCCCAGAACGGTGACACCGTCGCCGGCCGCAAGGTGCAGCTGATCGTCAAGGACGACACCAGCCTGCCCGACGTGACCCGCCGCCTGGCCCAGGAACTGGTGGTGAACGACAAGGTCGACGTGCTCGCCGGCATGGGCATCACGCCCTCGGCCATGTCCGTGGCCCCCATCGCCACCCAGTCCAAGACGCCCCTGGTCGTGATGGCCGCCGCCACCTCCAGCATCACCGAAGCCTCGCCCT
>CAZCTU010000237.1:0-3223 GCA_964501495.1 uncultured Ramlibacter sp. | reverse complement strand
AGCGCGATGCGCTGGTGCAGCACCTGGAAGCCGCTGGCCTCGATCTCGCGCAGCAGCGTGCGGTAGATGCTGGCCATCATCAGCCCGGGCTTCTGGCTGCGGCGGTCGGCGGCGGGCAGCAGGGCCAGGGCTTCGTCGTAGAGCGCGTGCGCCCGTTCGGCCTGGAACCGCATCAGCGCGCGGAAGCGGTCGGAGTACTGGCGCTGGGTGATTTCGTGGGCCTTCACCTCGAACTGCTGCAGCTCGGAGATGGGCAGGTAGATGCGCCCGCGCATCGCGTCCTCGCCGACGTCGCGGATGATGTTCGTGAGCTGGAAGGCCAGGCCCATCTTGTGCGCGTAGGCGGTGGTCGCCGGGTCGCTCTGGCCGAAGATGCGCGCGGCCACCTCGCCCACCACACCGGCCACCAGGTGGCAGTAGCGCTCCAGGGCGGGGAAGTCGAGGTAGCGGCTCTGGGTCAGGTCCATCTGGCAGCCCTCGACCACGGCCAGCAGGTGCCGGGCCTCGATGCCGAACTCGGGCGCCAGCGGCATGAGCGCACGGGTCACCGGGTGCTGGGGCTGGCCGGCATAGGCGCGCGCCACCTCCTGCTGCCACCAGGCCAGCTTGGCCGCGGCGACGCCGGGGTCGGAGACCTCGTCGACCACGTCGTCCACCTCGCGGCAGAAGGCGTAGAAGGCGGTGATCGCGGCGCGCCGCTGCGCCGGCAGGAACAGGAAGGCGTAGTAGAAGCTGCTGCCGGAGGCGGCGGCCTTGTCCTGCACGTACTGGGCGGGCGAGGTGGCGGCCGAAGCAGTGGCCGACGTGTCGGGTGTGGAGGAGGGCGCGGAGGGGGGCGCGGGCGGGGTCATGCCGCGATTGTCACATCGCGCGCCGCATCCGCAGGCAGCGCCAGGCAATCACCGGCAGGTCCGCCGCGCCCAGCGCGGGCCGGCGCTGGAAGGCCGCCGCGCCCAGCGCCTCGACCTTGTCCAACGTGCGCAGGCCGCCCTGGACCACGGCGCGCAGCTCCCAGCCGGCGCGCCCCGGCACCCGGTGGGCGATGCCGGCGCCGCTCTCCATGAGCCCGCGGGCCCAGGCGCAGAGCTCGGTCACGAGCGCCTGCGGGTCGGGGTGGGCCAGCCGGTCGGCCTCGGGGATGTAGAAGCGGTTGCGGGGCAGGTCCACCGAGAGGTCCTGCCAGAAGTTGATCAACTGCAAGGCGCTGCAGACCGCGTCGCTCTCGCGCAGCGCCGCCTCGCTAGTCACGCCGAACAGGTGCAGCATCAGCCGGCCCACCGGGTTGGCCGAACGGCGGCAGTAGTCCAGCAGCTCGGCGCGGTCGGCGTAGCCCCGGCCGTCCCGGGTGCGGACCACGTCCTGCTCGAAGGCCGAAAGCAGGTCCATCATCGGCGCCAGGGGCAGACCGTGGCGGGCGATGGCAGCGGACAAGGGGCGGAAGACGTGGGCCCAGCGCGGGTCAGGCGTCTTGCCAGCGGAAGAGGGGCCCGCAGGGCCGGCCGCAGCGGGATCCGCGAAGCAGGCCACAAGCTCGGCGCGGTAGGCCGCCAGGTCGGCCAGACGCTCCCCGGCGGGCACCTCACCCTCGTCGGCCAGGTCATCGGCGGTGCGGGCGAAGTGGTACAGGGCCGCCACCGCCGGGCGCAGGGCGGGCGGGCACAGCCAGGAGGCGACCGGAAAGTTCTCGTAGTGGTCGACAGGGGCCGGGCCAGGGGCAAGGGCGGCGGCCGGGCGCGAGTTGCCGGCAGGGGTGGGCGGGGTCACCGGCGGATTGTCGCTGCACGGCTGAATTCCCTTACACTCGCAATAACTAACCAGTCAGTCATTAAAATCCGACTGAACCGGAAAACCGCCCCAGTTCCCCAGATTCGTCGACCCCTCAGTCGCCATTCAGCTGGCTGGCCAGACCGCCAGCGGCCCCTCCCACCCATCGTCCGAAGCACGCCCATGTCCACCCTCACGCGCCCGGGAACCTTCCTGCTCCCTCTGATCGCCGGCCTGCTGCTGGCGGCCTGCTCCAAGCCCGCGCCTGCCCCCGAGCCGCTGCGGTCGGTGAAGGTGATCACCCTCGGCGAAAGCCCGCTGGGCACCGGGCTCGAGTTCTCGGGCGAGGTGCGGGCCCGCAGCGAAAGCCGCCTGGGCTTCCGGGTGGCCGGCAAACTGTTGCAGCGCCATGCTGAACTGGGCCAGGCGGTCAAGGCCGGGCAGCTGCTGGCGCAGCTCGATCCGCAGGACTACCAGCTCGCCCAGGACGCGGCCCGCGCCCAGGTGGCCGCCGCCCAGACCCAGCGTGACCTCGCGGCCGCTGACCTCAAGCGCTTCCAGGCGCTGCGGGACCAGAACTTCATCAGCAGCGCCGAGCTCGAGCGCCGCGACACCACCCTCAAGGCGGCCCAGGCCCAGCTCGAGCAGGCCCAGGCCCAGCTCGCCTCGCAGGGCAACCAGGCCGCCTACACCCGCCTCACCGCCCCGGCCGCCGGCGTGGTGACCGCGGTCGAGGCCGAGCCCGGCCAGGTGCTGGCCGCCGGCACGCCGGTGCTGCGCCTGGCGCTGGAGGGACCGCGCGACGTGGTCTTTGCGGTCCCCGAGGACCGGGTGGCCGCGATGCGCGTGGGCGCTGCGGTGCGCATCAAGCCCTGGGGAGAGGACAAGGCCCTGGCCGGCCAGGTGCGTGAGGTGGCGGCCAGCGCCGATCCGGTGACCCGCACCTTCCTGGTCAAGGCCACGCTGCCGGCCGAGGCCAGGCTCGCCCTGGGTGCCACCGTCTCGGTGGCGCCGCAGGCCCTGTCCCAGGCCGCGGGCCCAGGCCAGGCCGCGATCAAATTGCCCACCAGCGCGCTGCGCCAGGAAGGCAACGGGACCGCCGTCTGGGTGCTGGACCCGGCCACCATGACCGTGAAGTCCCAGCCGGTGCAGATCGCTGGCGCCGATGGCAACGAGGCCGTCGTGGCCAGCGGCCTGCAGGCCGGCATGCAGGTGGTTGCCGCCGGCGTGCACGTGCTGCAGCCGGGCCAGAAGGTCACGCTCTGGAAGGCACCCCAATGAGCGCCCCGCTGGACGAGCCCTCCAAGGGCTTCAACCTTTCGCGCTGGGCGCTGGAGCACGCGGCGCTGACCCGCTTCCTGATGGTGGTGCTCATGGTGCTGGGCATCGCCGCCTACTTCCAGCTGGGGCAGGACGAGGACCCGCCCTTCACCTTCCGGGCGATGGTGGTGCGCACCTA
>CAZCTU010000236.1:0-3242 GCA_964501495.1 uncultured Ramlibacter sp. | reverse complement strand
GCCCGCCGCTCGCGCGGCACGCCCCGCATCGCCAACCGCCTGCTGCGGCGGGTGCGTGACTACGCCGAGGTCAAGGGCGACGGCCGCATCACCCAGGAGATTGCCCACAAGGCGCTGGCCATGCTCGACGTCGATCCGCAGGGCTTCGACCTGATGGACCGCAAGCTGCTCGAGGCGGTGATCCACCGCTTCGACGGTGGCCCGGTGGGCCTGGACAACATCGCCGCCAGCATCGGCGAGGAGGCGGGCACGATCGAGGACGTGATCGAGCCCTACCTGATTCAGCAGGGCTACCTGCAACGCACCCCGCGCGGGCGCGTCGCCACCCTGGCGGCCTTCCGCCACCTCGGCGTGGCGCCGCCGGCGGCCGCGGGCGGGCTGTTCGGCAGCGAAGGCTGATGCCCGGCGGGTGCACGCGCCCGCTTCTGCTCCTGTCATCGAATCCGGGGTTTGGGTCGTAGGCGCATTCCCACAATGGCGCCGCGCCGCTCGGGCCGGCAATCCCGCCGCGCCGCGCGCACCTTCCCACGCCATGGAGCCTCGATTCTTTCGCCGCAATTCCGCGCCCGCCATCTCGGCCCCCTTCACCGCACCGCACCGACCCTCCGCTGCGGGTCAGGCGGCGGCCACGACCGCCTCAGCGGCTGCCAGCGCCGCCGCCACGCCGGCCCGCACCGGGGCCGGTCCCTCGGGCCGCCCCCGGGCGGACACGCCGGCCCTGGGTGTCCTCCCGGGCCATGGGCCTTCACCCTCCGAGCGCCGGCCCGTCGCCGCCTTCGTCGCGGGCCAGCGGCCCAAGGACAAGCCCCTCAAAGACAAACCCCTCAAAGACAAACCCATTCCCCCCGGCAAGACGGCCACCGTGTCCCGGCAGACCCGCCTGCCTGCCGCCCGCGTCCTGCGTGACCGCAAGTCGACCACGCCCGAAGCCGAGGTGCCCACGCTCCTCCAGCGCCGTCACTCGGTGTCTTCCGTGCATCCCGCCGAGGGCCTGCATCCCTCCTCTGATGCACCGACTTTTGCCGCCGTGCGCGCCTGGCGTGAGCGCCAGACCCCGGCGCTCGGGAAGATGCTCCAGTCCACGCCCCCGCCCAGCCTGTCGGCGGCCGCGCGGGGTGCGCCGATGGCCCCGATGGCCCGAGCCCTGGCGGACGACCCGGAGTCGCTTCTGCCCGCACTGCTGGTGCCCTACCAGCGCCTGCTGCGGACCTATGGGGTCGCGGTTCCGGGGGAGGCCCGGCCGGACCCGATGCCGCCTTCGTTGCCGGCGGCAGGCCACGGCGAATTGCTCGCGCTCATCGCCTTCCTCACGCACGAGATCGGCTCGATCGAAGGCGCGCGGGCCCGGGGCTTGCCCGAGTCCATGTCCCGTCTGTACCGCCAATGGGCGGGCGCCCTCGAGCCGATGCTCGACCAGGCTCGCATGGCCCTGGCCCAGCGCGCGGCGCGCTCCCCAGGCCTGGGGTCGCCGCCGCCCTCGGCCGCGCGCGGGCCGCTCACGCCGGTGGCGTTTGCCTCAGGTGCTGCCCTCGTCGCGGGCGACCGCCTCCAGGTGGCCGGTGTCCGACCAGCCGATCACGGTCAGGCTCCCGGGTGACCACAGCAGGCGGTTGATCGCGGCGTTGGGCAGCTCCCAGGTGCGCGGCGACTCGATGGCCTGGCCGGTGGCCAGGCGGTAGAGGGCGTCGAGCACACCGCCGTGGGCCACCAGCACGATCAGCTCGCCGGCATGTCGCGCGGCGATGCGGTGCACGGTCTCGGACACCCGCTCTCGCAGCACCTGCAGCGACTCCCCGCCCTCGGGTGGGGCCCAGTGCGGCACGCGCTTGCGCCAGGCCTGGGCATGGTCGGGCCAGGCCAGTTCGATCTCCTTGAAGGTGCGGCCCTCGAACAGGCCGAAGCGGCGTTCGCGCAGGTTCTGTTCGGCGTGCAGCGCGGCGCCCGCGGCCTCGGCGATGCGCTCGGCCGTGTGCCAGGCGCGCAGCAGGTCGCTGGAGTAGACCGCCGCCACCGGCTCGTCGGCCAGGGCGCGTCCGACCTGCCGGGCCTGCCAGTGGCCGTGGTCGTTGAGGCCGATGTCGAGCTGGCCCTGGATGCGGGCGTCGACGTTCCAGGCCGTCTCGCCGTGGCGCACGGCGATGATGCGGGTGGCTTCCATGACTGGAAATTCTAGGTTCGGCTGAGCCCTGCGCCCAAACGGCAAGGCCGGGTCAGACCTCGGGCGGGAGGGGCATTGGCGGTGATCCCTAGCGCGGCATCATCACGTCGACCTGCCGGGGGCCGGCGGGCGGACGCGGGAAGCCTTGCAGGGCGGCGTCGAACGAGGCGCCGATGGCGCGGTCGGCGTCCAGCCAGGGGCCGTCGTTGACCGCCTGCGTCTGGTAGACCACCTGGCCGGTGGCGAGGTCGCGCATCACGAGGCCGACCTCGCGCCGCAGCCAGGTGCGGCCGTAGTAGGGGCCAGGGCCGCCCAGCGGAAAGCCGATGCCCACGCCGACGCCCACATGGCCGCCGCTGCCGCCGGCCACCCCGAGGTGGCCCCAGCTGCCGTAGGGACGGCCCCAGGGGCCGTACGCCGGGCCACCCCAGGGGTCGGCCACCTGCTGCACCACCGCCCAGGCCTGCACGCCGTAGGCCGGTGCGGCGTCGTCGCGGCGCAGGCCGGCGCGCGCGAGCGCCGCCTGGGCCAGGGCCTCGACGCGTGGCTGGTTCGGGTCGGCCTGCTGCAGCGGCATGCGCTCGAAGCGGTAGCCCGCGGTGGGCATGCCGGCCAGCGCCGAGAAGGAGTTGACCTGGCTGTCCAGGCGATAGGAGGTGGCGCAGCCGGCCAGGGCCAGCGTGGCGATCAGGCCTCCGGTCTGGAGGAGGCGGCGCAGACTGAGCAAATTGCGCAGGCCGCTCAGACCGTGCAGAGCGCGTGGGAGCGCCGGGCGGATGTCCGGGGCCGCCGCCTCAGAGCTGCACGATCTGCAGGCCGGGGAGGCTGGCGGAAGAGGCAGGCAGGTCGAACGCGTCATGGTCGAAGGCCTTGTCGCCATCGGGGCTGGCGATGCCGGTGGCCTGGAGGCCACGGAAGTCGTAGTGTGCGGGGTCGGCCAGGTGAGAGGGCACCACGTTCTGTAACGCGTTGAACATGTTGTCCAGCCGGCCCGGGAACTTCTTCTCCCACTCCCGCAGCATGTTGCCCACCTGCTTGCGCTGCAGGTTCTCCTGGCTGCCGCACAGGGTGCAGGGGATGATGG
>CAZCTU010000235.1:0-3256 GCA_964501495.1 uncultured Ramlibacter sp. | reverse complement strand
TGCTGCGCGAGATCGAGGCCAGCGGCTTCCAGGTGCTGCACCAGCGCATCGCGCTCACGCCGCTGCGCAAGCTCTGGCTGGCGTGGAAGATGCAGGCGCTGGGCCGGTTCTGAGCGCGCGCAGGACGCCACCCCGCACGAGCCTGCCATGAGCGACTCCGGCATGAGCGACACCGGCACACCGGGCGAACACGGCCTCGGCACGGGCGTCGGGTCTGCTTCCGACTCGGCCCCGCAGGGCACCGGCCCCACCCGCACCGGCGGGGCGCGGCCGGCCGGACGGCAGGTCGCCATCATCGGCGGCGGCTGGGCGGGCCTCGCCGCCGCAGTGGAGGCCGTGGACGCGGGCCACCAGGTCACCCTTTTTGAGGCGGCGCGCAGCCTCGGCGGCCGTGCGCGCAGCCTGCCGCTCACCCTGCCCGATGGCCGCGTCACCCCGGTGGACAACGGCCAGCACATCCTGATTGGCGCCTACCGGCAGACGCTGGGCCTGATGGCCAAGCTTGGGGTCGACCCGCGCACGGTGTTCGAGGCCCGGCCCCTGGACCTGCGTGACCTGGACGGTCACGGCCTGCAGCTGCCGGCCTGGCCCGCGCCGCTGGACGCGGCCTGGGGCATCGCGCGGGCGCGGGGCTGGTCCTGGGCCGACAAGCGCGCCCTGCTGGCCACCACCCTGGGCTGGCGCGCCCGGGGCTTCCGCTGCCACAGCACCGCCTCGGTGGCGGACCTGTGCGCGAAGCTACCCGCCCCCGTCATGCAAGGCCTGATCGAGCCGCTCTGCATCTCCGCCCTCAACACGCCGCCCGAGCAGGCCAGCGGCCAGGTGTTCCTGCGGGTCCTGAGCGATGCGCTTTTTGGCGAGGGCTGGGGCGACTGGGGCGCGTCCTGGCTGCTGCTGCCCAAGGCGCCCCTGGGCGAGCTGCTGCCCGAACCGGCCGCACGCTGGCTCAGCGGCCGGGGCGCGACGCTGCGGCTGGGGCACCGGGTCTCGCTGCTGGCGCAGACCGCCACCGGCTGGCAGGTCGACGGCGACGCCTTCGACGCGGTGGTCCTGGCTTGTCCGAGCTGGGACGCGATCCGCCTGCTGCAGGACAACGCGGTCGCCGCGCCCAGCTGGCTGCTGCAGGCGCATGCGCTCCGGCATGAGGCGATCACCACGGTCTACGCCGCCACCGAGCGGCGGCTGCCGCGGCCGATGGTCGCCCTGCGCAGCGGCCCGGGCGAGCCGGCGCAGTTCGTCTTCGACCGCGGGCAGCTGGGGGGACCGGCGGGCCTGCTGGCCTTCGTGGTGAGCGCCAGCCACGGCGAGCGCGAGATGGTGGAACGGCTGGTGATGGCCCAGGCCGACGCATTAGGGTGGGACGAGGCCGAGCCTCTGCTCACGGTGGTGGAGCGCCGCGCCACCTTCGCCTGCACCCCCGGCCTCGAGCGGCCCGGCCCGCAGGTGGCCGAACGCCTCTGGGCCTGCGGCGACTGGGTCGCCGGCCCCTACCCCGCCACGCTCGAGGGCGCGGTGATGTCGGGCCGGCATGCGGCCGCGGCGTTGGGGAAGGTGCGGGCCTAGCGACCCGGGCCTTCAGGCCCCAGGTGATGAATGAGCACTGGTGGCCGGCCCGGAAAACGGGCCACCAGTTCCAGCTGGCCGCCCATGCCTTCGACGTACTGCCGCAGCGTCGAAAGCAACATGTCGCTGCGCTTTTCCAGGCGGGAAATGGTGTCCTGCCTCACCCCGAGGGTGGCGGCCAGTTCCTGCTGGGTCTGCTCGGCGGCCTGGCGCAGGTCTTTCAGGGTGGCCAGCTCCATCGCGCGGGCCTTGACCCGCTGCTGGCGGGCCTTGGGCAGGCTCGCCATCACTTCATCCAGCCTTTTTGCCATACCTCGACTCCTTGTGCGCTTGCGCGAGAGTGGACAGGTGATCCGCATACCGCTCATCTGCCACGCCGATCAGGCGCTTGTAAAACCTCTTCTGATCCAGCCCGGCCTTGTCGCCTGCCACCAGCAGGATGGCATGGCGGCGAGGGTCGAAGGCGAAGGCGATCCGCCACACACCCGCTTGCCAGGCAAAACGCAATTCCTTCATGTTGCCGTGCCGCGAACCCTTGAGCGTGTCGACGGTGGGCCGGCCGAGACCGGGACCGAACTCCTCGAGCAGATGAGCATGGGCCAGCAATTCGTCCTGCAACTCTTCCTTGAACGTCTGGAACTCGGCCACGAATTCATCGTGGAGGAGAACCATCCATGGCATCAGGCCATTATGGCTTTAAACGCATATGCCATCAAGACCATGAAACACCCTCAGCCCAGCGCCTCGCACAACTCCGCCAGGCTCAGGCACTCGATCTCCGGCGCGCGGCCCTCGTGGGGCCAGAGCTTTTCCTCGCGATTGATCCAGGCCGCCTGCATGCCGGCGTCCTGCGCGGCCAGCACGTCCAGGGTGATGTCGTCGCCCACGTGCAGCACCTCATGGGGCGCGACACCGACGGCGGTGGCGGCCATGTGGAAGATGCGCGCGTCGGGCTTGGGCACGCCGGCGCCCTGCGCGCTGAAGGCCGCCCGGAACAGGTGGCCCAGGCCGACCCGGGCGATGTCGGCGTTACCGTTGCTCACCGCCACCAGCGGGTAGCGCGCGGCCAGGCGCGCCAGGGCGTCCATCGCGTCGGGGTAGAACACCACGTCCTGGCGGGCCGCGAAGAAGACCTCGAAGGCCGCTTCGGCCAGCGACGGGTCGTCGCCCGAGTTGCGCAGCGCCAGGCGGATGGACTCGCGGCGCATCGCGCTCATGTCATGGTGCAGGTCCGTTCGCTCACGGCCCACCTGCTCGCGGATCGCCCGCAGCGCCTCGGGGCTGGCGTGCAGGGCGGCGGTGGACGGGGCGTGAACGGCCAGCCATTCGATCAGCCGCTCCTCGGCCCGGCGGATGGTCGGCCAGATCGGCCAGAGGGTGTCGTCCAGGTCCAGGGAAATTACCCGTATGCGCGGCAGGTTCAGCATGCAGGCGAGAATAGCCCATGGCCTCCATCCTCCCCTTCCGAAAAGAGCCCGCGTTCGCCCACGGCCAGGCTCCGGTCACCGGCATCCTCCTGTGCAACCTGGGCACGCCCGACGCGCCCACTGCGGGGGCGGTGCGCCGCTACCTGCGCGAGTTCCTCAGCGACCCGCGCGTGGTGGAGATTCCGCGCCCGGTCTGGATGCCGCTGCTGCATGGCGTCATCCTGCCGGTGCGCTCCTCGAAGTCGGCGGCCAAATACGCCAGCATC
>CAZCTU010000234.1:0-3278 GCA_964501495.1 uncultured Ramlibacter sp. | reverse complement strand
ACGCCCTGGAAGAACATGCGCACATCGCCCCACCGCGCAGCCTGCACGGTGAAGGGCGGGGTGCCGTTCACGTTGACGCGCTCGCCGGCCTTGAGTTGGACGACGGACTTCTTCTGGGCGGCGTCGGTGACGCAGATCAGGGTGGCCTGCTGGGCCTCGAAGTAGACGTAGCTGCTTGGCTTGAGGGCCCGCTCGGGGGTGAAGCTCGCCGGCGCGCCGCTGGCGGGCGGGCAGGTCGCGTCCGTCGCCTTGGCCTGGGGGGCGGAGGCAGCGGGTGCGGGCGTCGGCGCAGGGACTGCGGCGGCGACGGGTGCGGGTTCGGGTGTCGCCGCCTCGGAGGCGGCTGCAGACGCGGGCACGGCCGCGGCCTCGGCCATCGGCTCGGGGGCTGCGGCGGGTACGGCTGCAGGAGGGGTGGTCTGCGGGCGGTTGAACCAGGCCAGCGCGCCGATCACGACCACGCCGACGGCAACGATGCCGACCCAGGCCTTGCTGCGTTCCGCAGGCGCCTCACCCACCACGGGCCTGGCAGAGACGTCGGTGACCGACTCACGCACGCCGGGTGCGCGCAGCACCGGCGCGGCAAACGCGGGTTCGGCGGAGAGCTCGGGAGCGGGGGCAGGCGACTCGGCAGAGCCAGCCGCAGCCGCAGCCGCAGCCGGGGACGGGGACGGGGGCCGGGACGCCGCGACCGACGGCGCATCCATCCGGTCCGCCTCGATCACCCGGCGCACATGCCCCAACTTGGCAAGCAAGGTGCGGCCGGTGTGGTTCTTGATGCTCTCGGAATAGAAGCGGCCGCTGCCGCCTTCCTCCAGTTCGGTGAGCTGGCCGGTGGAGAGCGTGCAACGGCGCGCGAAGGTGGCGCGGTCCACGCCGGTGGCCATGCGCAAATCGCGCAGCAGCTTGGCGTCGGCGTCAGTCCAGGTCTTGTCCATTTCGGTTCGTCTGGCCTGGCCTGCCGTGTCCGCGTCAGGCGGCGTGGATCAGGTCGCCCTCGATCAGGGCGCCCCGCTGGATGGCGAGGCTACGGTAGGTGATGCGGCCCACGACGCGGGCCTTGCTCGCGATGAACAGCTCGTCGCACTCGGCGGTGCCGACGAAGGCGCCCTTGACGTGCAGCGACTTGCTCGCCACCTGGCCCTCGACCGCCCCGCGCGGGCCGATGTTGACCACGTCGGTGCGCACGGTGCCCTTGATGAAGCCCTCGACGTGCAGCACGCCCTGCGCGCTGATGTCGCCCTGCAGGGTGAAGCCTTCGCTGATGACGGAGGGCTTGCTGCGATCGAGCAGGAAGCCGCCGCCGTTGCCATTGCCGTTCCCGCCGCTGCGGGCGGCCTCGCCGCCGGCCTCCTCGGTGCCCTCGGGGCTGGCAACGACGTCCTCGTCGCCGGGATTATTTTTGGGTTTGCCGAACATATTGGGCGGTCTGAATGACTTTGTGGGGATCGACCTGGTAGCTGCCCACCAGGACTTCGAAATGCAGGTGCTTGCCAGTGGACTGGCCCGTGTTGCCGACCATGCCGATCGGCTGGTCCTGTTCGACCTTGTCGCCTTCCTTGACGAGGACCTTGTCCAGATGGCCGTACAGGGTCTCGACGCCGCGGTCGTGGCGGATCAGGATCGCGTTGCCCAGGTTGCCGTGGTAGCCGGCGACCAGTACCTTGCCCGGCTTGACCGCCAGCACGCGGTCGTCGCCGTTTTGCGACTTGATGTCGATACCGGCGTGCAGGCTGGGCTTGTGGGTGATCGGGTGCGAGCGGATGCCGAACTCCGAGGTGATCGCGTAGTCCGGCAGCGGCATCTTGTCCGGGAGGGCCTCGAGCACGCTGCGCAGCTCGCGGTTGGCGGCGGTTTCCTTGGCGAAGGTGCCGCCCAGGAGCGGGTTTTCCTTGAAGCTGTCGGTGAAGCCGCCCACGGGCTGGCTGCGCTGGATGATGCTGATCACCTTGCCGTTGAGGCCCGAGGAGCTGATCATGGTGCGCAGCTCGTTGTTGCGCGCGGCCAGAGTCTCGGTCCAGTCGCCGACGTACTGGCGGATCTGCATGTCGCGCTCGCGGATCGAGCGGGCCATTTCCAGCATGTCTTCCTGGGAGTACTCGCCGTTTTGCAGCTCGGGGTTGATGCCGGCCGACTGCAGCGCGAAGAAGATCTCGCGGTGCGAGTGCTCCAGCATCATCTTGCGGGTCTGCAGGTAGCCGGCGGTGAGCGTCATGCCCACGGCCATGGTGGTCAGGAAGCCCAGCACCACCATCGAGGCGCGCACGGTGTTTCGCTGCACCTTGGCCGAGATGACCAGGTACTTCAGATCACCCCGCTGCTCGAGGATGATGCGCGAGTCGTGGTACTCGCGGTTCCACAGGCCCAGGCCCAGCCGGGTCCACTGGACCAGCTTGCCGGAGCGAAGCCAGCGCATGCGCACCTATTGCTCCCTTGCGCCTCAGGCGACGTCGGAGTCGTGGGTGAGGGCGGCGGGCGAGGAGCCCGACGAGGATGCGTCCTGGCCGGAGACGGGGCCGACGGCGCCCTGGATGACGCCGCCCTTCTCGATCTCGATCTCGCCGTAGTGGGCCTTGCCGCTCACCACGCCGGTGCTGCGCACGCACAGGAACTCGGAGGCAGAGAGAGTGTCGAAGGTGCGGCCGTGGACGTCGGCGGTGCGCACGCTCACCTGGCCGGACAGGGAGCCCTGCGGGCCCACCAGCAGTTCACCGGCCTGCAGGCCGCCTTCCAGGGTGCCGTTGATCACGGCGAGACCGGGGACCATGAGGTGGCCGACCACCTTCACGCCTTCGCCGATGATCAGGTTGCCGGGAGCGTCGTTCTTGCCTGCGGGAATGGACACGGTAATGCCTTCGACTGTCTTTATGCGGCGCTGGCAGGAAGGCCCGAACGGTTTGTCCGGGTCTGCGAGGCCGCTGTCATTTTGAAAAAGGAGCGTCGGAGTCTACTGGCCTTTGCTCCCAAAAGCGATGTAGCCAGAGGTATGAATCCACAGCTCTCACTCCCTCTGGAGTCGTCAATTTCGCGGCCAACTTGAGGCCTCGCGCGTGGCCGTTCGCCTGGAATCACATATTCATGCGAATCGCATCGATGGTCGTGGATCCGATGGTGCTCATTTCAATTTAAGAGAGTACTTTGGTGGCCAATCCGGGCCGTCTGGGGCGGGGCGCACCCTGGATATCGGTCAAGCCGTGCCCAGCATGCCCTTGCGCTCGATGAATTCCATCACCTGCTCCAGGCCCTGCAGGGTCTTGAGGTTGGTCATGACGAAGGGC
>CAZCTU010000233.1:0-3310 GCA_964501495.1 uncultured Ramlibacter sp. | reverse complement strand
GCTTGCCGCAGGCGAAGTAGTCGAGGAAGAACAGCGGCTCGGCGCCCTGCACCAGCACGTCGTTGACGCTCATGGCCACCAGGTCGATGCCGACGGTGTCGTGCATGTTCCACTCGAAGGCCAGCTTGAGCTTGGTGCCCACGCCGTCGGTGCCGGAGACCAGCACCGGCTCCTTGTAGCGCTTGGGCACCTCGAACAGGGCGCCGAAGCCGCCGATGCCGGCCATCACGCCCTCGCGCATCGTCTTTTTTGCCAGGGGCTTGATACGCTCGACCAGGGCGTCACCGGCGTCGATGTCGACACCGGCGTCCTTGTAGGAGAGGGGGGCTTGGGAGGCTTGGCTCATGGCGGGCTCGGTCGGGGGCGTTCGCGCGGCGGCGCGGGGAGGGCGGTGTGTGAGGCGGGCAGGGTATTGCGCCCGCTCGCCCGATAGAATTTCACCGATTTTACTGATACGGCTTCCCGGCCGGCCTCCCGCGTCCCGGCCCCGCCTGGCGCCAGGCTTCCCGGTCACCCACCTCACCCTGATGAAGCAGATCGCCCTGGACATTGCGATGGCCCGCGTGCCCACGCTGGCCTCGTTCTGCGCCGGGCCCAACGAGGCCGCGCTGGCGCACCTGCGCCTGTGGGCCGCCAGCCCGACCCGGTCGCCGGTGCCTACCTACCTCTGGGGCCCCACCGGCAGCGGCAAGACCCACCTGCTGCAGGCGGTGGGCGAGGCCCTGCGCGAGCAGGGCGCCCGTTTCGGCTGGCTCGACGCCTCGCTGCGCCAGCCGCCCGCCTTCGACGAGGGCTGGGCCGCCGTCCTGATGGACGACACCCACCTCTACACCGCCGAGCAGCAGCATGCGGCCTTCAGCTGGTTCGTCCAGAGCCAGGCCCTGCAGCGCCCGGTGGTCGCCGCCGGCAGCCTGCCCCCGGCCGACCTCGCCCTGCGCGAGGACCTGCGCACCCGCCTCGGCTGGGGCCACGTCTTTCAGCTGCAGGTGCTGTCGGAGGCCGAGCGCCGCGCGGTGCTGCGCCAGGCGGCCGACGCCCGTGGCGTGTTCCTCGGCGACGAGGTCATGGACTACATGCTCAATCGCTTCTCCCGCGACCTGGGCAGCCTGATGCAGCTGCTGGACCACCTGGACCACTACGCCCTGCAGACCCAGCGCGCCATCACCATCCCCCTGATCCGATCCATGCTGGAGAACGAGTGAAGCCGCGCTGCGTGCAGGCCAGGCCGGCAGCGGGCGGAAGTCCGCTATACAACAAAAAATAGTTTGTTGTATAGTTTGCCGCAATGCCGCTCCATGCCGAACTGCCTCTTTCTGCCCAGACGGCCTATGCCCAGCTGGCGGATGTGGCGCTGGCCTTGTCGCTCGAGCGCGGCATCGCGCACCTGCATGGCAGCTTCTCCAGCAAGAAGATCCAGGGCGTTGCCTACTGGTACTTCGCCTACCGGGACCTCGACGGCCGCGTGCGGCAGCTTTACGTCGGGCCGGATACCGAGGCCGTGCGAGCCATCATCAGCCGCGCCCGCGAGCGCGCGTCGCACCCGGACGAGGCCCTGGTGCCCCTGGCCAAGGCCGCTGTCGCCCTGGGCTGCACGCCGGCCCTGCCCAAGCACCTGCGCGCCGTCCGGAGACTGGCCGACTACGGGTTCTTCCAGGCTGGCGGCGTGCTGGTGGGGACGCATGCCTTCATCGCCCTGGGCAACGTCCTGGGGGTCAAGTGGCTGGAAGGCGGCGCGACCACGGACGTGGACTTCGCCCACGCGGGCCGCAACCTCTCGGTCGTACTGCCCGCCGACCTGCGGGTCGATGTGCATGCGGCGCTGGCGAGTTTCGAGCAGGGTTTCATCCCGATGGTGCAACTGGCTGGCGGCGCCGGCGCCTCGTACAAGCTCACGGGCGACCCCGAGTTCCAGATCGACTTCCTCACCCCGCTGCATCGAGGCGAGGGGGAGCCGGTCATGATCCCCAACCTCAACGTCGGGCTGCAGCCGCTTCGCTTCATGGAGTTCTCCCTGGAGCAGGTGACCCAGGCGGTGCTGATGGATCGCAACGGCGCCGCCGTCACCGTCTCCGTGCCTGCGCCAGAGCGCTATGCCGTGCACAAGCTGCTGGTCGTCGGCGAGCGCGCCGGGGCACTCCGCACCAAGGCCAACAAGGACCTCAAGCAGGCCGCGGCCCTGTTCGAGCACCTGCTGCTGGTCCGGCCGGGCGACCTGCTCGATGCCTGGCAAGATGCGGTGCGCCGCGGCCCCGGCTGGCGGCGGCGCGCGCTCGAGGGGCTCACTGCCCTGCGGCGGGCGCTGCCCACCTTGCCTTTCGACGAATTCAAATCCCGCGTTCCCGCATGAAGCTCGCCCTGTTCGACCTCGACCACACCCTGCTGCCGATCGATTCGGACTATTCCTGGGGCCAGTACACCCTCGACATCGGCTGGTGCGACCCCGGCCACTTCAAGGCCCGCAACGACGAGTTCTTCGCCCAGTACCAGGCCGGCGCGCTGGACGTGCACGCCTACGTGCGCTTTGCCACCGAGGCGATCCGCCTGCGGGGCCGGGCCGCCGCCGAGGCCGCCCGCGCGGACTTCCTGCGGGACGTCATCCGCCCCGCCGTCCGCCCCGAGGCCCTGGCCCTGGTGCAGGCCCACCGGGACGCGGGTGACCGCCTCGTGATGGTCACCGCGACCAACGAGTTCGTCACCCGCCCGATCGCCGACCTCTTCGGCATCGAGGACCTGGTGTCCACCCGGCTGGCGCGCGACGCCTCGGGCTGGATCACCGGCGAAATCGAGGGCGTGCCCACCATGCGCGAGGGCAAGGTCACCCGCATGGGACAATGGCTGGCCGAGCGGGGCCTGGACTGGTCGCAGGTCGAGGCGACCTTCTACTCCGACTCGCCCAACGACCTGCCCCTGCTGGAGCGGGTTCGCCACCCGGTGGCGACCAACCCCGACCCCCGCCTGCGCCAGGTCGCCCTCGCGCGCGGCTGGCGCATCCTGGACCTGTTCGGGCCGCCGGCCCCGGGCCACTGACAGTTCCGGTCCACGAGCCCGGACGGATACCGACACATGATCAAGAAATTCATCGACCGCCTCCTGGGCGGCGCCAATGGCGGCGGCAAGAAGCCCAAGTTCGGCAAGCGCCGCGAGATCCCGCGCGCCGAGCACGGCATCGACCCCTCCCTGGTGGACGAGCGCGCCGTCAACGTGGTGCGCACCCTGCAGCAGGCCGGCTACGAGGCCTACATCGTGGGCGGCGCGGTGCGCGACCTGCTGCTGGGCCTGCGCCCCAAGGACTTCGACGTGGCCACCAATG
>CAZCTU010000232.1:0-3314 GCA_964501495.1 uncultured Ramlibacter sp. | reverse complement strand
ACACGCGCGGGTTCAGGCGCTGGGTGATGCGCTTGATCACGCCGCCCTTGCCGGCCGCGTCGCGGCCCTCGAACAGCACCACCATCTTGTGGCCGGTGGCCACCACCCAGTCCTGCAGCTTGACCAGCTCGCCTTGAAGGCGCAGCAACTCGCGGAAGTAGGTGCGGCGGTCACGCTTTTCCGCCTCGCTCAGGGCAATCTCGTTGCCATGGATGTCGAAGGGGCGGTCTTCCAGCTCGAGTTCGAGCTCTTCGTCGTAGCTGTCGGCGATGTCGCGGCGGAAGCGGTAGTCCTGGGAGAGGTCGGTCATGTGGGCTTGCGGTCATGCGGCTCACCGGTATCCGGAAGCGGGGTTGGACGTCGATGCTCGTCGCCGCCGATGAAGGCTTCATGACAAAAGGCGCCCCGCGCGCATGAATGCGCAGTTCCGCGCTTCATCGAAGTGCCATGCAAGTGCCATGGCGAGGTCACACCGATCCGGAACACTGGACTCGTCCAATGAAGGAAACCAGATGAAAGAACTGCCCACCCCCACATTCCCCCTTTCTCCAGTGTCCCTGCCCCGGGGGTCACTTCACCGCCGCGGTCACGCAGAGGATCCGGACCTCGCTGGGACGATTGCCGTGGCCTGGGCGCGGCACCAGGACGAGGTTCGGGAGGCCCAGCGACTGAGGCACGCGGTCTTTGCCGGCGAGATGGGCGCCCGCCTGTACACCCCTCTGGCCGGCCATGACATCGATCTTTTCGATGACTATTGCGAACACCTTCTCGTGCGTGACCTGACCAGCGGCCAGGTGGTGGGTACCTACCGGGTCCTCACGCCGGCGCAGGCCCGGCGCGTCGGCAGTCTCTACAGCGATACCGAGTTCGACCTCACCCGCTTGCGTGGCCTGCGTGAGCGGATGGTGGAATTGGGGCGCAGCTGCGTCCATCCCCAATACCGCCACGGCGGCGTGATCCTGGCCCTATGGGGCGCCCTGGCCGGGTTCATGGACCGCAATGACCTGGACACCATGATCGGTTGCGCGAGCATTCCCATGCTGCACGAAGGCATCGTGAGCGGGGACGTCGCCGCCAGCGTCTGGCGGCAGGTCCGCGAGCGGCACCTGGCCCCGATCGAATGGCAGGTGCGGCCGCGGCTTCCCTTGCCGGTCGAGCGCCTCGACGGCAACCTCCCGGTCGAGCCGCCCGCCCTGATCAAGGGCTACCTGCGTCTGGGCGCCAAAGTGCTGGGAGCGCCGGCCTGGGACCCAGACTTCAACACGGCGGATCTTCCGATGATTATGCGCATCGGCGATCTGCCGGCACGCTATCGGCGGCACTTCCGAAGCGCCGCGGACTCCCGGGGCCTGCGTTGACCCTCTCGATTTGCCCCTCGCGGCCAGGTGTGGGAGTCGAAGCCCGACGTCTGCGCTGAGGCCTCAGGTTCCTGCTTCGGACAGGGCAAAGGCGCGGGAGGTCCTCGCCCAGGCCGCGACCTCTTCCTGCAGCAGGTGCGCCGATTGGGGATAGCTGGACGTCCAGCCCCGAGGGACCATCAGGGTGAGGGTGGCGCCTGCGGTTTCCAGCACAAGACTCTGGGCCAGAGGGTCTCGGCGCGCGTGGCAAAGAATCACGGCCAGTCGAAGGGCGAGCAGTTGCTGCACGAACACGGGGTCGCCGAGCTGCTCCTCAAGCTTGCGCAGCTTGCCCCGATGACCCAGTACCAGCAGGCTCAGGTGGTGCAGCTCGCTCTGGGCGAAACCCGGTGCGTCGGCGTGGTCCAGGATGTACGCGCCGTGCTTGTG
Source organism: uncultured Ramlibacter sp. (assembly GCA_964501495.1). Taxonomy (GTDB): domain Bacteria; phylum Pseudomonadota; class Gammaproteobacteria; order Burkholderiales; family Burkholderiaceae_C; genus Ramlibacter. The sequence continues at coordinate 1,527 of CAZCTU010000232.1, read as the reverse complement.
GTAGTCCTCATGGGCAATCTGCCTGCCGATCTCGTGCAGGCGCGCCGCCCAGACCAGGGGCTGCATCGGCGCCGAGGTGAGGTCGCGGGTGCCCGCCATCTGGGCCATGAGGCCGGCTGCCACCAGGGCCACCCGCCGTGCCTGTGTGTCATCGACGCCGAAGCGGGTGGCCAGGCGTTCGACGGTCGCGGCACGCAGGTCGGTCCCGGGTTGCTCCCGGTCCAGCAGGTCATAGAGCACGCCGTGGCGCAGGGCGCCCTGGGCGACATGGAGCGTGTCGATCTCGAGCAGATCGAACAGGGCGAGCAGCACCGACAGGCCGCCGCCGATCACGGGGCGGCGATCGTCCTTCAGGCCCTCCAGGCGCACCTTGTCGGCATGCCGGGCGGTCAGCAGCCGCTCGCGCAGCCAAAGCAATCCGTCCCGGGTCACGATCCCCGGCTCGAAGCCGCAGGCGTGCAGGACGTCGCCGACGGCGCCCACCGTGCCCGAGGACCCGTAGGCGCAGTCCCAGGCGCTGCGGGGGTAGGCGGCCAGCGCCTCGTCCAGAATGGCCTTGGCGGCGATCTCGGCGCGATCGAAAGCGCCCTGGGTGAACTCGCCTTCGGGGAAGTACTTCTGCGACCAGGCGACGCTGCCGACCCGGAAGCTCTCGAGGGCGTTCGCCGTGAAACCCTGGCCCAGGATCAGCTCGGTGCTGCGGCCGCCGATGTCCACGACGAGGCGGCGTTCATCGGACTGCGGCAGGTGGTGCGCCACGCCCTGGTAGATCAGGCGGGCCTCTTCGCGGCCGGCGATCACGTCGATGGGAAATCCCAACACCTGGCGGGCCTGTTCCAGGAAGACGTCGCGGTTGCGGGCCTCGCGCAGGGTCTGTGTGGCCACGGCGCGCACCTGGGCCGGATCGAACCCGGCCAGGCGCTCGGCGAAGCGGGACAGGCAGGCCCAGCCGCGTTGCATGGCCTCGGGGGTGAGGTTGCGGGCCTCGTCGAGGCCGCCCCCCTGGCGAACGGTTTCCTTGAGGTACTCGACGCGCTGAACGACACCATGGTCGTGACGGCCGATTTCCAGCCGGTAGCTGTTGGAGCCGAGGTCGATCGCGGCCAGAAGAGAACCGTTTTTCATTAATGGGGCGCCAGGGTCGGAGGGGGTGGCCAAGGGGCGACGGAGGGTATCAGCGCCAGATGACAGATGTGTGAATTTCCGATGACGCAAGTCGACACCGGATTTGTCACACGAATGTCACTTGGCGGACCTAGATTCACCCCTGTCTGTCACACCCAACGGCTCCTTCAACCCCAACTCAAAGGAAACATGTTATGAAATTTGCCCTGCGAATCGCGGCCGTCGGCCTGGCCTCCATGTCGCTTGCCGGCCTGGCCGCCGCTGAAGAAGTCACCGGCGCCGGCGCCTCCTTCCCCGCCCCCCTGTACGCCAAGTGGGCCGCTGACTACAACAAGGCCACTGGCGTGAAGATCAACTACCAGTCCGTGGGCTCCGGCGCCGGCATCAAGCAGATCGACGCCA
>CAZCTU010000231.1:0-3328 GCA_964501495.1 uncultured Ramlibacter sp. | reverse complement strand
CGGCCAGGCCGCCTACAGCGCCTCCAAGGGCGGCGTCGTCGGCATGACCCTGCCCGTCGCCCGCGACCTCTCCCGCAACGGCATCCGCAACATGACCATTGCGCCCGGCATCTTCGGAACGCCCATGATGTTCGGCATGCCCCAGGAGGTGCAGGACGCGCTGGCCGCGGCCGTGCCCTTCCCCTCGCGCCTGGGCACCCCGCAGGACTACGCCAAGCTCGCGCGGCACATCTTCGAGAACGACATGCTCAACGGCGAGGTGATCCGCCTCGACGGCGCGATCCGCCTCGCGCCCCGCTGACGCGTCAAACGTGACAGGCGCAGGCCCGGCAGCGCACACAAAGGCCGGGCCTGGGTCTACGATGGGCGCATGCGCCTGAGGCTCCACTCCTTCCACTCCCCGGCCGGCCGGCCGGACCGGCCTCTTTCGGGCGCCAGGCCCCCCAGGCTGATGGCCACCACCCGTGGCCCGACCCCAGGCCGAGCCTGGGGCCAGACGCCAGCATCGGGGCTCGGCCTGCTGCAGGGCAAGCTGCCTGGCTTCCTGCTGGCCGCCAGCACCCTGCTCGCGGCCTGCGCCGTCCCACCCGGCACGACGGGCACGCCAGGCACCACTGGCGCACCCCCGACTTCTCCCGCGGTCGTCTGGCCGCAAGGCACCGCGGTGCCCGGCATCCTGCCCGGCGCGGTCGTCGCCGGCACGCCGGGCCATCCCATGCCTGCCGTCGTAGCGCCCGCTCCTGCAGCAAATCCGGCAGCGCCCGTCCGAGCGGCCGTCGTGGCCGCACCGGCGCCGCCCTCCCCTTTCATCTACCAGCGGCCCGAGCTCCCCGAGGCCTCCACTGGGCTCAACGCCAAGCCCGGCTGGACCACACACCGCTTCGCCGTCGCAGCCGCCAACCCGCTGGCCACCGACGCCGGCTACCAGGTGCTGCGCGCCGGTGGCAGCGCGGTCGACGCGGCCATCGCGGTGCAGATGGTGCTGGGGCTGGTGGAGCCTCAGTCCAGCGGCATTGGCGGCGGCGCCTTCCTGATGCATTTCGACGGCCGGCGCATCCAGGCCTTCGACGGCCGCGAGACCGCCCCCGCTGCGGCTGATGAGCGCCTCTTCCTCGGCGCCGACGGCAAGCCCCTGCCCTTCTACGAGGCGGTGGTCGGCGGCCGCGCGGTCGGCGTGCCCGGGGTGCTGCGCATGCTCGAGATGGCGCACCGCCAGCATGGCCGCCTGCCCTGGGCCCAACTGATCCAGCCTGCGATCACGCTGGCGGAAGACGGCTTCGCGGTGAGCCCGCGGCTGCATGGCCTGCTGCTGGCCGACGCACACCTGCGCAAGGACCCGGTCGCCGCGGCTTATTTCTACCAGGCCGCCCCCGGCTCGACGACGCTTCAACCGCATCCGGTCGGCCATCGGCTCCGGAACCCGGCGCTGGCCGCGGTACTTCGCCGCATCGCGCAGCAAGGCGCGGACGGTCTGCACCAGGGCGAGGTCGCCCGCGCTCTGGTCGCCAAGGTGGGCCTCCACCCGTCCAACCCAGGCAAGCTCTCGCTGCAGGACCTGCAGGGCTACCGCGCCCGTGAGCGCGAGCCCCTGTGCCACGACTGGCGCGCCAGCGGCCGCGACTGGCGGGTCTGCGGCTTCCCGCCCCCCGGCTCGGGTGCAATCGCGATCGCGCAGATCCTCGGGCTGATGCAGCACACCCCGGCCGCCCACCTGCCGCTGCAGGACGGCCTGCCGACGGCCGACTGGCTGCACTTCTATGCCGAGTCGGCGCGCCTGGCCTTTGCCGACCGCGCCCAGTACCTCGGCGACCCGGACTTCGTCGCGCCCCCCTCGGGCCGCTGGGACAGCCTGATCGACCCCGCCTATCTGCGTGACCGCGCCCGGCTGATCGGCGACCGCAGCATGAAGGCCGCCCCGGCGGGCCAGCCCGGCGGCCGGCCGGCCGCATGGGCGCCCATGCCGGCGCAGCCCGAGTACGGCACCTCCCACATCAGCATCGTCGACGGCCAGGGCCATGCGGTGGCCATGACCACCACCATCGAGGACCAGTTCGGCGCCCGGCAGATGGTCGGCATCGGCGGCCTGCCGGGTGGCTTCCTGTTGAACAACGAGCTCACCGACTTCAGCTTCGTCCCGGCCGACGCCCAGGGCCTGCCGGTGGCCAACCGGGTGCAGCCTGGCAAGCGGCCCCGCTCGTCCATGTCGCCCACCCTGGTCTTCGACAAGGCCACCGGGCAGCTGGTGGCCAGCCTGGGCAGCCCCGGCGGCGCGCTCATCATCCACTTCACCGCCAAGACCCTGTGGGGCACCCTCGCCTGGGGCCTGGACGCGCAGCAGGCGGTCAACCTGCCCAATTTCGGTACCACCGGCGGCCCGGCTCTGCTGGAAGACAGGCGCTTCCCGGCCCCCACGGTGGAGGCCCTGCGCGCCCGCGGCGGCGAGGTTCGCGAGCAGCCCATGACCAGCGGCCTGCAGGCCATCACCCGCATTCCGGGCGGCTGGTTCGGCGGGGCCGATCCGCGGCGCGAAGGGGTGGTCATGGGCGACTGAGCGGGGGCTGGTAGGCGAGCCCGAGGTCCGGCCCGACACGGACACCGGGCCAGTGGCGCCGAAGTGCTGCGGCTGCGGGGCAAGTCCCCAGGTCGGGCACCTCGCCGACCAGCCGCCCCGACCGCCCGGGGCACAATAGCCCCCGGCATGGCCATCCCCGACTCATTCATCCAGGAACTGCTGGCACGCGCCGACGTCGTCGAGATCGTCGGCCGCTATGTGCAGCTCAAAAAGACGGGGGCCAACTTCTCCGGGCTCTGCCCTTTCCACGCGGAGAAGTCGCCTTCCTTCACCGTCTCGCCCACCAAGCAGTTCTTCCACTGCTTCGGCTGCGGCAAGCACGGCAACGCCATCGGCTTCCTCATGGAGCACGCCGGCATGGGCTTCGTCGAGGCGGTGAAAGACCTGGCCGGCCAGTTCGGCATGCAGGTGCCCGAAGACGAGCGCTCGCCCCAGGACCGGGCCCGCGCCGCCGAGCAACGCAAGAAGCAGGACAGCCTGAGCGACGTGCTCGAGAAGGCTGGCGAGGCCTATCGCAAGCAGCTCAAGTCCGCGCCCCGGGCCATTGCCTACCTGAAGGGCCGCGGCCTCTCGGGCGAGATCGCCAAGCGCTTCGGCCTGGGCTACGCGCCCGAGGGCTGGCGCAGCCTGGCCAGCGTCTTCCCCGACTACGACAGCCCGCTGCTCGAAGAGAGCGGCCTGGTCATCGTCCACGGCGAAGAAGGCGGGCAGGAAGCCAAACGCTACGACCGCTTCCGCGACCGGATCATGTTCCCG
>CAZCTU010000230.1:0-3334 GCA_964501495.1 uncultured Ramlibacter sp. | reverse complement strand
TCCTTCTGGATGTTGCCCAGGAAGTAGTCGTTGGAGTCCTGCAGGTGGGCGCGGCCCTTGCCCAGCACGAAGTCGTTGTGGATGGAGGCGAAGACGCTGGCCGCCACCGGCTTGCAGATGTCGCAGCCCAGGCCGTGGCCGTGCCGGGCCAGGAGCTCCTCGAAGGTGGTGATCTTGCCGACCTTCACCAGATGGAACAGCTCCTGGCGCGAGTGCGGGAAGTGCTCGCACAGGTGGTTGTTCACCGCCAGGCCGCGTTTCTTCATCTCGGCCTTCATCACCTGCGTGACCAGGGGCACGCAGCCGCCGCAGGTGCTGCCGGCGCGGGTGCAGGCCTTGAGGCTGGCGATGTCACAGGCACCCTCGCCGACGGCGGCGGCGATCTGCCCCTTGGTGACGTTGTTGCAGGAACAGAGCTGGGCCGCATCGGGCAGGGCGTCCACACCCAGGCCCGGCCGGGCCTGTCCATCGCTGGTGGGCAGGATCAGGAACTCGGGCTCGGGCGGCAGCGCGATGTCGTTCAACGCCATCTGCAGCAGGGTGCCGTAGTCGGCCGCGTCGCCCACCAGCACCGCACCGAGCAGGTGCTTCCCATCGGCCGAGGTGACGATCTTCTTGTACACCTGCTTGCGCTCGTCGGTGTACTGGTAGCTGCGTGCGCCCTCTGTATGGCCCTGGGCGTCGCCGATGCTGGCGACGTCCACGCCCATGAGCTTGAGCTTGGTCGAAAGATCGGCGCCGGTGAAGGCCGCATCCTGGCCCGCCAGGTCACGGGCCGCCGTGCGGGCCATGTCATAGCCCGGTGCCACCAGTCCGAAGACCTGGCCCTCCCAGGCCGCGCATTCGCCGATGGCATAGATGTCGGGGTCGCTGGTGCGGCAGCGGGCGTCGATGGCAACGCCGCCGCGCGGGCCGAGCGTGAGGCCGGTGGTGCGCGCCAGTTCGTCACGCGGGCGGATGCCGGCCGAGAAGACCACCATGTCGGCGTCGAGGTGGCTGCCATCCGCAAAGGACAGGCGATGGTGTGCCGCTTCGCCGTCCACGATCTCTCGGGTGCTCTTGCCCGTGTGCACGCCCACGCCCAGGGCCTCGATCTTGCGGCGAAGCATGGCGCCGCCGCCTTCGTCGACCTGCACCGCCATGAGGCGTGGCGCGAATTCGACGACATGTGTCTGCAGACCCATGTCCTTCAGGGTCTTGGCGCATTCCAGTCCCAGCAGGCCACCGCCGATCACCACCCCGCTGCGGCTGCGCGCGCCGCAGGCCTGCATGGCCTCGAGGTCCTCGATGGTGCGGTAGACGAAGCAGTCGGCGCGGTCCTTGCCGGGGATGGGCGGCACGAAGGGCACGGAGCCGGTGGCGAGGACCAGCTTGTCGTAGGGCAGCACGTCGCCCGCGGTGGTGGTGACGGTGTGCGCCTCGCGGTCGATGGTGGCCGCGCGCGTCGACAGGCGCAGGGTGATGCCGGGAGATTGCTCGAAGAAGCCAGGCGGGACCAGGGACAGGTCCTGGGCCGACTTGCCAGCGAAGAATTCGGAGAGGTGGACCCGGTCATAGGCCGGGCGGGGCTCCTCGCACAGCACGGTGACCTGGGCATCGTGCAGGCCTGCGTCCTGCAGGCTCTCGAGGAATTTGTGGCCGACCATGCCATGGCCGACGAGGATGATCTTCATGCGGAGTCTCTCTGCGAATGAAAGACACCGTTCGCAAGCCCCGTGCCAGGGCGAGTCGACCGCGTGGCGCGAATCTTCGCGCGCCGGAGCCGGTGGTGGCGCACCGCCAGGGTGCGCCGTCCTCACCGCATCAGCCCGGGGGCCTCGATGCGGTGCGCCTCAGGCGTTCACTTGGTGCCGAACATCCGGTCACCGGCGTCACCGAGGCCCGGCATGATGTAGCCGTGGTCATTGAGCGCGCGGTCGATGGCGGCGGTGTAGATCGGCACGTCGGGGTGGGCCGCCTGCAGCGTGGCCACGCCCTCGGGGCAGGTGAGCAGGCACACGAACTTGATCGAGCGGGGCCCCAGTTGCTTGAGTCGGGTGACCGCGGCCGCGGCGCTGTTGCCGGTGGCCAGCATCGGGTCGACGACGATCACATCACGGTCGGCCATGGCCTGCGGCATCTTGAAGTAGTACTCCACAGCCTGCAGCGTCTTGGGGTCGCGGTACAGGCCGATGTGGCCGACGCGCGCGCCGGGGACCACATTGAGCATGCCGTCCAGGATGCCGGTGCCGGCCCGCAGGATCGACACGAAGACCAGCTTCTTGCCGTCGATCATCGGCGCGTCCATGGTCTCCAGCGGGGTCTCGATCTGCACCTGGTGCACCGGCATGTCGCGGGTGACTTCGTAGGCCATGAGCATGGACAGCTCGTTCAGGAGGCGGCGGAAGCTGTTGGTGGAAGCCTCCTTGTTGCGCATCAGCGTGAGCTTGTGCTGCACGAGCGGATGGGTGATGACGTGGACGTTGTTGTTCATGACGTGGTTCTGGCTTCTCGATGAGGGCGCCGCTAGTTCAGAGCAAGGGGCCCGGACCCGCGACCTGCAGGCTGGGGTTCGTCCTCGCGCTGGCTGAAACGCCTCCGGGCCGTAACCCGAGGCGCAGCGCAAGTCCCGATTCTCGCTCAGCAGGCCCCCGGCCCGAGCCGAGCAGGCAGGGGAGGTCGAGCCGGGCCACCGGTAGGCGGTCGGCGTCCAGCCCCAGCCGCTGCCGGACCAGGGGTACCAGCTCCTCTTGCAGGGCCAGGGTGAGGGCCCGCCACTCGACGATGGGCTCGTCGCCGAGCTGCCAGGGTCGCCGGGCCACCTCCGGATCGCGCAGCCGCAGGAGGCCGCGGGCCATCATCAGCCGGCCATGGCGGGCGTCGGCCGCCGCGGTGAGCGAGGCCAGTCCCCCCACCTGCACGCCTGACCAGGCGAAGGGCTCGAGCAGGGACAGGGTGAGGCGCTGGGCCAGGCTATGAAAGGGCACCCAGCCGTCCGACGCGCCCGGCCCGCGGACGGCCGGATGGCGCCAGCTGTCCCCCAGGGCGCAGCCGTCCAGCCGGCCAGTCTCTGGGCCGAGGCCGGAGAGCGAGATCAGCACCTGGGCCAGCAGGTCGGCCACGGCCACGTCGGCGGTGTGGGGAAGGCCCAGGCCGTAGGGAATCTCCAGGAGGTCATACAGGCTGCCGGGGCGACCCTCCTCGCCAAACACCTCGGGCGCGCTGGCCAGCCGCTCGCCCAGGCGGCGCAGGCCCACGGCCCGCTCGGCCAGCCCGGGCAGGGGGTTGCCCGAGGACAGCTGCAGGGCCTGCGCCAGGTGTTCGGTCACCAGGGCCCGCAGGCCCCGGGCGTCCA
>CAZCTU010000229.1:0-3355 GCA_964501495.1 uncultured Ramlibacter sp. | reverse complement strand
CGTCGTCAATCCCAGCAGGCCCAGGCCGAGGGCGGCGAGGGCCGGGCGCATCCGGGGAAGGGGAGTGAAGCGTGCAGAGGACATGGCGTGCCTTTCTTCGTGTTTCGCGGAAGGCACGAATCTAGGCAGGCGCTCCCCGCCCCCCTGTAGTCGCGGGGGCTAGCAGCCCGTAGGAAGCCGGGATGGCTCTCAGTCGACCTTGGCGCCCGAGGCCTTCACCACCCGCTCGTACTTGGCCAGCTCGGCGCGCATGAAGGCGGCAAATTCCTCGGGCGTGCTGGACACCGGCTCGGCGAACAGCTGCCCGAAGCGGGTGCGGGTGTCCGGCGCCTGCAGGGCGGCAGTGAAGGCCTGGTTCAGGCGTTGCACCACTTCGCGTGGCGTGCCCGCCGGGGCCACCAGGCCCCACCCGGTGTCGATGGCGAAGCCCTTGAGGGTGTCCGCCACCGGCGGCACCTCGGGCAGGTGGGGCGAGCGCTGCAGGGTCGTGACCGCCAGGGCCTTGAGCTTGCCGGCGCGGATGTTGGGCGCGGCGGTCGCCAGGTTGTCGAAGTTGAAGTCCACCTGGCCCGAAAGCAGGGCCAGCTGCGCGGGGTTACCGCCGTTGTAGGGGATGTGCACCGCGAAGATGCCGGCGCCCTGCTTGAACATCTCGCCGGCCAGGTGACCGGCACTGCCGTTGCCGCCGCTGCCGTAATTGAGCTTGGCCGGGTTCGCCTTGGCGTAGGCGATCAGGTCGGCCAGGGTGTTGATCTTGAGGCGTGTCGCGGTCTCGGCGTTCATCACCAGCACGTTGGGCACGCGCAGCATCTGGGTGATGGCGGCGAAGTCGCGCGAGGCGTCATAGGGCATCTTCGCGAACAGCCAGGGGTTGATCGCATGTGTGGCCACTGCCGAGATGCCGATGGTCAGGCCGTCGGGCGCGGCCTTGGCCACCAGGTCCGCGCCCAGGTTGCCGCCGGCGCCCGGCTTGTTGTCGATGATCACCGTGCCCAGCGTGTCCTTGACCTTCTCGGCCAGCAGGCGTGCGGTCACGTCGATCGGGCCGCCCGCGGCGTAGGGGACGATGAGGCGGATGGGGCGCGCGCCCGCCGCACCTCCCGTGCCCACCGCCTGTGCCCAGGCCTCGCCCGTAGGCAGCGCCGCGACCAGGGGCGCCAGCGCGCTGGCCGCCAGCAGGCTGCGGCGGGAGGAGGACAGGGCGCGAGAGGCGGGTGTGCGGGTGGTGGTCATCTTCTTCATGGTGGTCAGGTGGGTTGGTGCGGGTCGAGAAGCCCCTTCGGGTCAGCCCTGATGCTTGTCGGCTTCGGAGGTGAAGGAGTCGGCGAAAAAGGCTTCGGGCGGCAGCCCGGCGCGCTCGACGTAGTCCTTCTGGGCCGACTCGACCACGATGGGCGCACCGCAGGCGTACACCTCGTGGCCCGACAGGTCGGGGAAGTCCTCCAGCACCGCCTGGTGCACGAAGCCGGTGCGGCCGGTCCAGTCGTCCTCGGGCAGGGCGTTGGACACCACCGGCACGTAGCGAAGCTGGGGCATGCGCTCGCACTGCACGCGCAGCCAGCCGTCCAGGTACAGGTCGACCGGCCGGCGGCCGCCCCAGTACAGGGTCGCAGGGCGGCTGATGCCCTTGAACTGCATATGCTCGACGATGGCCTTGATCGGGGCCAGGCCCGTGCCGGAGGCCAGGAAGATGATGGGCTTGTCCGAGTCCTCGCGCAGGAAGAAGCTGCCGAAGGGCCCTTCAGCCCGCAGGATCTCCTTTTCCTTCATCGCGCCGAACACGTGGTCGGTGAAGCGGCCGCCCGGCATGTGGCGGATGTGGAGTTCGATCGCCGGTCCGGTGGTGACGCCGCCCTCGGTCTGCACCATCATGTGCGGGGCGTTGGCCATCGAATAGCTGCGGCGGGCACCGTCACGCAGGATGAACTCCACGTACTGGCCGGCGTGGTAACGCATCGGGTCGTTCGCCGGTAGCTGCAGGCGCAGGCCGATCACGTCGTGGGCCAGTCGCTCGATCGACTGCACCCGGACCGGCATCTTGCGCACCGGGAAGGCGCTCTCGTCCGTCACCTGGCGCGACTCCAGCACCAGGTCGGTCTGGGGCGTGGCGCTGCAGGTCAGGACCAGGCCCGCGGCCTCCTCGTCGGCGTTGAGCGCCTTGGAATGGTGGTCCTTGTGGGTCACCTGGCCCTCGAGCTTCTTGCACTTGCAGGAGCCGCAGGCGCCGTCCTTGCAGCCATAGGGCAGGCCCACGCCCTGGCGGATGGCCGCGGCCAGCACGGTCTCGCCGGCCTCCACGCTGAACTGGCGGCCGCTCGGCTGCACGGTGACCTGGAAGCTGCCGGGGGTGCTCGTCATCTTGGTTATCCTCAGGGACTGCTGTCTACTCGAATCGCAGGATTTTGCCCTCAAACCAGAGCCCTCTCGGCGCCCTCCCGGCCCGCTTCCGGCGTGAGCGTTTGCTGATCGTCGGCTGCGGCGACGTCGGCCTGCGCGTGGCCAAGCGCCAGGCCGGGGCTGACGTCTCCGGCCCGTACCGGTCCGCCTCGGCGGTGGCCGCCTCGGGCCACCGGCCGCGCCTCCTGGCCCTTACCTCGACACCGGGGCGCGTCCAAGAGCTGCGCGCCCAGAGCCTCACCCCCCTCGTTGGCAACCTCGACGAGCCGGCCTCGCTGGCCCGTCTGGCCGGTCTGGCGACCCGCATCGTCCACCTGGCGCCTCCGCCTTCGGAAGGTGAGGCCCAGTGGTGGCGCGACCCCCGCACCCTGGCCCTGGCGCGCGCGCTGCGCCGGCGCACGCCGCCGCGCTCCGTGGCCTACGGCTCCACCAGCGGGGTCTACGGCGACTGCGACGGCGCGCGCATCACCGAGGCCCGGCCGGTCACCCCGTCCACCCCCCGCGCCCAGCGCCGGGTCGACGCCGAACGCATCCTGCGGCATTTCGGCCGCGCCACCGGCGCCCGTGTGAGCCTGCTGCGCATTCCGGGTATCTACGCCGGTGACCGTCCCGGCGGCACGCCGCGCGACCGGCTGCAGCGCGGCACGCCGGTGCTGCGGCCCGAGGACGACGTCTACACCAACCACATCCACGCCGACGACCTCGCCCGCGCCGTCATCGCCGCCCTGTGGCGCGGCAAGCCCCAGCGTGCCGTCCACGCCAGCGACGACAGCGCGCTCAAGATGGGCGACTACTTCGACCTGGCCGCCGACCTCTACGGCATGCCCCGTCCGCCCCGGGTGCGGCGCGACACGGCACGCGACCAGCTGCCGCTTGTCCTTTTGAGTTTCATGAGCGAATCGCGCAGACTTGACAACAGCCGGCTCAAGCGCGAACTTCGGGTTCGTCTGCGCTTTCC
>CAZCTU010000228.1:0-3366 GCA_964501495.1 uncultured Ramlibacter sp. | reverse complement strand
TGAACAGCAGCGACTGGGTGTTGCGCTTGGGACGCTTGTCCTTGTTGAACTTCTTGAACGTGGCCATGTGGGACCTCTCGAAAAATCAGTCTTGTTGAAACTCTTGGATATGGAGCACAGGGTGCTTGCCGTTGCGCGGGGTGGACAGGAAACCGGCGAATCGCCAGTGGCTCCCGACCGCCTGCCGGACCAGGGTCTCCGCCTGCGGCCCGAAGGCCACGGCCCGGATCGCCGCTTTCACCTGCCGCTTGCCGCCTGCCTCGATGACCTCGGACTCGTGTTCGAGCTGGAGGTCGAGGGCGGGCAGTCCGGCCGGGGTGTATCGCAGGGGCTTGGCCTCGGCGATGACGGCGCTCAGGAGAACCTGGTTCACGCGCGCGGCTGGCGCATCAGGCCTGCTGCTGGAACTCCGCTTGCTGGGCCTTGCGGGCCTCTTCGCGCTCGACGGTCTTCATCATGGAAGACGGGCCGGTGTCGGCCTTCTTCTTGACGACGGTCAGGTGGCGCAGCACGGCGTCGTTGAAGCGGAAGGCGTGCTCCAGTTCACCCATCACGGCCTGATCGGCCTCGATGTTGACGCAGAGGTAATGGGCCTTGGCCAGCTTGTTGATCTGGTAGGCCAGTTGACGGCGGCCCCAGTCTTCAACGCGGTGGATCTTGCCGCCGCCGGCGGTGATCATGCCCTTGTAGCGCTCGAGCATGGCGGGAACCTGCTCGCTCTGATCCGGGTGGATCAGCAAGACGATCTCGTAATGACGCATGGATACTCCTTGAGGATGGAAGCCACCTGGTTCGACACGAATTCCTCGCGGAATTCGATCGGAGCGGGCCCCTGCGTGGAGGACCCGCCCTGCCCGCGGGACAACCCCGAAGGCGCAGTGTGGCAAGGCAAAGCCGGCCATTGTAGCAGCTTGGCCCGGCGCCTCTCCCGGGGAAGGCTCAGGCCGCCTGCCCCGGCCCGGCTGCCCGTCCCAGCGCCCGGCTCAGCGCCCGATCCAGGCCGCTGACCACGAGCAGGGTGGCGAGGCCCGCCGCCACCCCGAACACCCCCCCCGCCACCGGCAGGATGCCGCCCCAGTTCGGGCCGGCCTGCTGCCCGGTCAGGGCCAGGAACCAGGGAGCCTGGGCCGCCATGTAGTAAGTGGTGGTCACCAGGCCCACCGACATGCCAGCCACCGCCCCCAGGGACGAGGCGCCACGCCAGAAGATGCCCGCCACCAGGGCCGGCACCAGGGCGCTGGCGGCGAGCGAGAAGGAGGCGGTGACCAGGGAAATGATGTCCGAGGGCTTGAGCATGGCCACCACCGCCGCGAGCACCGCCACCGCCAGCAGGGCGAACTTGGACAGGACCACCCGCTGCTCGGGCGAGGCCCTATCGCTCACGTCGGGCACGTACAGGTCGCGCACCAGCGCGCTGCTGAGGGTCAGCAGGAGGGCATCGGCCGTCGACAGGGCCGCCGCCAGGCCGCCCGCCGCCACCAGCCCGGAGACCACGAAGGGCAGCCCGCCGATCTCGGGCGTGGCCAGCATGATGACGTCGGCGCCCAGCTGGATCTCGCCGAACTGCACGATGCCGTCGCCGTTGACGTCCCGCACCGAGACCAGGGCGGAGTCGACCCGCCCCCACTGGACGATCCAGGCCGGCAGCGACTCGTAGCGAATGCCGGTCAGGCCGCTCATCACCTCGAACTTGACCAGCACCGCCAGGGCCGGCGCGGCGATGTAGAGGATGCCGATGAAGAACAAGGCCCAGGCGACCGAGCTGCGCGCCTGCGCCACCGAGCTGGCGGCGTAGAAGCGCGTCACCAGGTGAGGCAGGCCCACGGTCCCCAGCATCAGGCACAGCATCAGGGCCAGGAAGTTGCGCCGCGAGTTCTCGAACTGCGCCTGTTCCGCCGGAGAGCCCTGCGGGTCGCCAGCAAAGGGCCGGTCGTGCGGCGGGATGCCGCCCAGCAGCCGGGCGCGCTGCTCGCTCTCGGCCACGATGCGGCCCCACTGCTCGCGCGCCGCCGCGACCGTGCGCGGCACGTTCTGCAGGTCGCGCTGGGCCTCGGACACGTCGAGCGCGCTGGCGCCGGAGGCCTTGAGCAGGCGCACCCGGTCCCGGGCCTCGGTGCGCTCGCGCACCAGCGCCGCCTCGATGTCGGCCAGTTTGGCCCGGTACTCATCGGCCCGGCGCTGGTAGGCACGCTGCACCGACTGCTCGCCCGGCGAGGCGGCCAGGGTCTGCTCGAGGCTGCGGATCTTGGCCATCTGCTGGCCGTAGACCAGGGGCGCCAGGGGGTTGCCCAGCTGCTTGTAGGCCAGCCAGGACACGGGAATGAGGAAGGCCAGCAGCAGCACCACGTATTGCGCCACCTGGGTCCAGGTGATGGCGCGCATGCCGCCCAGGAAGGAGCACAGCAGCACCCCGCCGAGTCCCAGCAGGATGCCGATCTCGAACTGCACCCCGGTCAGCCGGGAGGCGATCAGGCCGATGCCGTAGATCTGCGCCACCACGTAGATGAAGGAGCACAGGACGGTGGCCAGGGCGGCGATGCGCCGCGGCCAGCGGCCGCCGTAGCGAAGCTGGAAGTAGTCGGGGACGGTGTAAAGCTCCAGGCTGCGCAGGTAGGGCACCACCAGCAGCGCGATCAGGCAGAACCCGCCGGTCCAGCCCATCAGGTAGGCCAGCCCCCCAGGCGCGCCGGGCAGGCCGGAAAAGCCCTGCAGGTACAGGGCGCCCGCCAGGCTGATGAAGGAGGCCGCACTCACCCAGTCGGCCGCGGTGGCCATGCCGTTGTAGAAGGCCGGGATGCGGCGGCCGGCCACGTAGTACTCGAGGGGGTCGGTGGTGCGGCACCAGATCCCCACCGCCGCGTACATCATGACCGACGCGAAGAGGAAGAGCGGCCCCAGCCAGCGGCGCGACATGCCGGCTTCCTCGGCATGGAGCAGGCCGGCCAGGGCGATCAGCAGCACCAGGACGTAAAGCAGCAGGTTGCGGTGCAACCAGCTCGCCGGGCGGGCGGGGTAGGACGGTTCAGGCCGTGACATGGACCGCCTTTCTCCGCTTGATGCCCGGCGCCCCGTCGCTTCAGGCCGCGGCCAGGCGCTGCCAGGTGTCGATCACGCTGTCGGGGTTGAGCGAGATCGAGGAAATGCCCTCGGCCGCCAGCCACTGGGCCAGGTCCGGGTGGTCACTGGGCCCCTGGCCGCAGATGCCCACGTACTTGCCCTCGTCCCGGCAGGCGGTGATGGCGAGCTTGAGCAGGGCGCGCACGGCCGGGTCGCGCTCGTCGAAGTCGTGCGCCAGCAGTTCCAGGCCGGAGTCGCGGTCCAGGCCCAGGGTGAGCTGGGTCAGGTCGTTGGAGCCGATGGAGAAGC
>CAZCTU010000227.1:0-3367 GCA_964501495.1 uncultured Ramlibacter sp. | reverse complement strand
GCGGCCTCATGGGCGGGTCCTTCGCCCTTGCGCTCAAGCGCGCGGGCATGGTGCGGCACGTGGTCGGCTACAGCAAGTCGCCCTCCACCACCGAGCGCGCCCGCCAGTTGGGGGTGATCGACAGCGAAGCCTCCTCGGCGCTGCAAGCTGTTGCCGGCTCCGACATCGTGCTGCTGGCCGTGCCGGTGGCAGCCACTGAGGCCACGCTCAAGGCCATCCGCCACCTGGTAACCCGTGACGTGCTGGTGATGGACGTCGGTTCGACCAAGCGCGACGTGGTCGACGCCGCCCGCCTGGCGCTCAAGGACGCGGTGGGCTCCTTCGTCCCCTGCCACCCGATGGCCGGCAAGGAGTCCTCCGGCATCGACCATGCCGACCCCGACCTGTACCGGGGCCGCCAGGTGATCATCACGCCGATCGAGCGCACGCTGGTCGCCCAGCTCAAACGCGCCCAGCAGGCCTGGGAAGCGGTGGGGGCCGTCGTCCTCAAGATGTCGCCTGACGCCCATGACGCCGCGATCGCTGCGGTGAGCCACCTGCCCCACCTGCTGGCCTTCGCCTTCATCCACGGCATCGCCGCGCAATCGCAGGGGGAGGACTTCCTCGCCCTGGGCGGCCCGGGGTTCCGCGACTTCACCCGCATCGCGGCGAGCGATCCGCATATGTGGCGCGACGTCCTGCTGGCCAACAAGGCTGAAGTCCTCGCCCAGTCCCGCCATTTCCGCGAAAGCCTCGCCGCGCTGGAGAAGATCATCGAGGCCGGCGACGGCCCCGCCCTGGAGGCCCAGATCCGCCAGGCCCGCGACCTGCGCCAACCCTGGCGCATGGGCGGAAACTGAGTCCATGTACGCCACCGAATTCCTCGATCTCCCGCCGCTGGCGAGCGCCGCCGGCACCGTCGTCCTTCCCGGCTCCAAGAGCATCTCCAACCGCGTGCTGCTGCTCGCGGCGATGAGCGAAGGCACCACCGCCATCCACGACCTGCTCGACTCCGACGACACCCGGGTGATGCTGGTCGCCCTGGAAAAACTGGGCTGCACCCTGCGCCGCGAAGGGGCCGTGCTGCACCTGACCGGCCTGGGCGGCAAGCTGCCGGCAGCGGCCGCGCCCCTGCCCCTTTTCCTGGGCAATGCCGGTACCGCCATGCGGCCGCTCGCGGCGGCCCTTTCGGTGCTGGGCGGCAACTTCGAGCTCTCTGGCGTGCCCCGCATGCACGAGCGCCCGATCGGCGACCTGGTCGACGCCCTGCGTGCGCTCGGCTGCGACATCGGCTACCTTGGCAACGAGGGCTACCCCCCGCTTCGCATCGGCCAGCCGACGCTGCGACTGGACGCCCCCATCCCGGTGCGGGGCGACGTCTCGAGCCAGTTCCTCACCGCGCTCCTGATGGCGCTGCCCCTGGTCGCGGCCCGCGACGTGGTGATCGAGGTGCAAGGCGAGCTGATCTCCAAGCCCTACATCGAGATCACCCTGAACATGCTGGCCCAGTTCGGTGTCGCGGTGCGCCGCGAGGGCTGGCAGCGCTTCACCATCCCGGCCGGCAGCCGCCTGCGCTCGCCGGGCGTGGTGCATGTGGAGGCCGATGCCTCGTCGGCCAGCTATTTCGTCGCCCTGGGCGCCATCGCCGCACCCGGCCAGCCGGTGCGCATCGAAGGCCTGGGCCGCGCCTCCATCCAGGGCGACATCCGCTTCCTGGAAGCTGCCGAGGCCATGGGCGCCCAAGTGTCCAGCGGCCCCAACTGGATCGAAGTGCGCCGCGGTGTCTGGCCGCTCAAGGCCATCGATCTGGACTGCAACCACATCCCCGACGCCGCCATGACCCTGGCGGTGATGGCGCTCTACGCCGACGGCCCGACCCGCCTCACCAACATCGCCAGCTGGCGGGTGAAGGAGACCGACCGTATCGCCGCTATGGCCTGCGAGCTGCGCAAGCTCGGTGCGCGGGTGGAGGAAGGCGCGGACTTCATCCGCATCGAGCCGCCGGCCGCCGCCGGGTGGCAGGCCGGCCGCATCCATACCTACGACGATCACCGGGTCGCCATGTGCTTCTCGCTGGCGGCATTCAATCCGGCAGGTCTTCCGGTGCGGATCGAAGACCCCCAATGCGTGGCCAAGACCTTCCCGGACTACTTCGAGACCCTGTTCGAGGTCGCGCAGCCCGCGGAGGGATCGGTTCCGGTGATTTGCGTCGACGGTCCGACCGCTTCGGGCAAGGGCACTCTGGCCTCCCAGCTGGCGCAGCGCCTGGGCTACCAGTACCTGGACTCGGGCGCCCTGTACCGGGTCACCGCCCTCGCCGCCCGCCGCGCCGGACTGGACCTGATCCCTGAGCAGGAGCCGGCCATTGCAGCCCTGGCCGCCCGCCTGCCGGTACGCTTTGAAGGTGAGCGGGTACTCTTGGCGGAGGCCGATATTTCCGCAGAGATCCGCACCGAGGAAGCCGGCATGGACGCCTCCCGCGTCTCCGCACTGCCCGCGGTCCGCCAGGCCCTGTTCGAACTCCAGCGGGCCTTCCAGACCCTTCCCGGCCTGGTGGCCGACGGCCGTGACATGGGCACGGTGATCTTCCCCGCCGCCCCCCTGAAGGTCTATCTCACGGCCAGCGCCGCCCAGCGCGCCGAACGCCGCCATAAGCAATTGATTTCAAAGGGAATTTCGGCTAATATCGACACCCTTCGCGCCGACTTGGAGGCGCGCGACCTGCGGGACACCTCCCGCCCGGTGGCGCCCCTCAAGCCAGCGCAAGACGCCCTGCTTCTGGACAACTCCTCGCTGACCGTCGACGCGTCGATCAGCCGGGTACTCCAGTGGTGGAGCGAACGGCAGCCCTTCGGGGCAGCCTGACCTGGTCCACACCATCCCCGCCGCGCGCCAGCGCATCGGTGGTGTGGTTCATCAACGCAACCGCGGCCCTGCCGCACAAACCGCCGTCCCAGTCCTAGAAACATCGGCAATGGTGCCGATGGAAACCTGCGAGACGCGCAAGGAAATTCAATGTCCGAATCTTTTGCCGCCCTGTTTGAAGAATCGCTGCAACGCGCCGAAATGCGCGCCGGCGAGGTGATCACCGCCGAAGTCGTTCGCATCGAGCACAACTTCGTCGTCGTCAACGCAGGCCTCAAGTCCGAAGCCTACGTCCCCGTCGACGAATTCAAGAACGACAAGGGTGAAACCGAAGTCCAGGTCGGCGACTTCGTCTCCGTCGCCATCGACGCCATCGAGAACGGCTACGGCGACACCATCCTGTCCCGCGACAAGGCCAAGCGCCTCGCCTCCTGGATGGCCCTCGAGAAGGCCCTCGAGTCCGGCGATTTCGTCACCGGCACCACCTCCGGCAAGGTCAAGGGCGGCCTGACCGTCCTGGTCA
>CAZCTU010000226.1:0-3394 GCA_964501495.1 uncultured Ramlibacter sp. | reverse complement strand
GGCCTGGCCGGTCCCGGCAAGGTGCGGGTGAACAAGGCGGGCTGCATGGACCGCTGCGCCGGCGGCCCGGTGGCGGTGGTCTACCCGGAAGCCGTCTGGTACACCTTCGTCGACATGGACGACATCGACGAGATCGTCGAGTCGCACCTGAAAAACGGCCAGGTGGTCGAGCGCCTGGTGCTGCCGGCCGACGTCGGCCGCTGAATCGGGCGCCCGCGATGAACGCCCAGACCGAACGCCTGCGCCTCGCGGGCCTGGCCGCCGCCCTCGAGGCGCTGCGCGACGCCCCTGCCGAGGGCGTGGCCCCGCGCGGCACCGCGGTCATCGCCCACCCGCACCCGCTCTTTGGCGGCACCATGGACAACAAGGTGGTGCAGACCCTGGCGCGTGCCTTCGTCCAGTGCGGCTGGACCGCGGTGCGCTTCAACTTCCGCGGCGTGGGCGCCAGCGAAGGCGCGCACGACAACGGCGCGGGCGAGGCCGAGGACATGCTCGCCCTCATCGACCAGGTGGCGCCCTCGGGGCCCCTGGCCCTGGCGGGCTTCTCCTTCGGCTCCTTCGTCGCCAGCCACGTTGCCGCCCGCCTGTGGGCCCGGCGGCCGGTGGAGCAGCTGGTGCTGGTGGGCACCGCCGCCTCGCGCTTCACGGTCGCGACGCTGCCGCCCGAGATGCATGAACGCACGCTCGTGATCCACGGCGAAGCCGACGACACCGTGCCGCTCGCCTCCGTCCTCGACTGGGCACGGCCGCAGGCCCTGCCGGTGACCGTGGTGCCCGGCGGCGGCCACTTCTTCCATGGGCAATTGCCGCTGCTCAAGTCCCTGGTGGTCCGCCACCTGAACTGATGTTTGCGCTGAACCTCCCGACGCCATGACCCGCCTCGTCCGCTTCCTGCTCGCGCCGCTGCTGGCCCTGGCCTGCGCCCTGGCGTCCTTCGGTGCCCGCGCCCAGGCGCCCCAGCCGCCCGAGGTCGCGGCGCGCAGCTACCTGCTGATCGACATCACCGCCAACCAGGTCCTGGCCGGGCGCGACATCGACACGCCGGTCGAGCCCGCCTCGCTCACCAAGCTGATGACGGCCTACCTCGTCTTCGACGCGCTCAAGTCGAAGAAGCTGGACCTCAAGCAGACCCTGCCGGTCAGCGAGCGGGCCTGGAAGATGCCCGGCTCGCGCATGTTCATCGACCCCAAGATGAACGTGCCGGTGGAAGACCTGCTCAAGGGCATGATCGTCCAGTCCGGCAACGATGCCACCGTGGCCCTGGCCGAGGGCGTGGGCGGCAGCGTCGAGCGCTTCGTCCAGCTGATGAACGACCAGGCCAAGGCGCTGGGCATGAAGGCCACCGGCTACCGCAACCCCGAGGGCCTGACCGAGCCGGGCCACACCACCACCGCCCGCGACCTCGGCATCCTGGCCACCCGGCTGATGCAGGACTTCCCCGACTACATCGGCTACTACGCGATCAAGAAGTACCGCTATCCCGGCACGCCCGCGGCCAACGAGAACAACCGCAACCTGCTGCTCCTTCGCGACCCGACGGTCGACGGCCTCAAGACCGGCCACACCGACGCCGCCGGCTACTGCCTCGTCGCCACCGCGCGCCGCGACTTTCCCAACGTCGGCCCGCGCCGCCTGCTGTCCATCGTCCTGGGCGCGGCCAACGAGAACGCCCGCGCCGGCGAGTCGCAGAAGCTCCTGAACTGGGGCTACACCGCCTTCGAGGCGGTCAAGCTGTTCGAGGCCAACCAGGCCGTCGTCACCCCCGAGGTCTGGAAAGGCACCGAGTCGCGCGCCCGTCTGGGCCGGCCCCAGGCCATCGTGGTGGCGGTGCCCGCCGGCACCGCCAGCCGCCTGCAGACCCATGTGGTGCGTCCCGACCCGCTGGTGGCCCCCCTGGCCAAGGGGCAGTCCGTCGGCATCCTCAAGGTGCTGGCCGGCGACCGGCCGGTGGCCGAGGTGCCCCTGGTGTCGCTGGAGGCGGTGCCCCAGGCCGGCGTCCTCGGCCGGGCCTGGGATGCGATCCGGCTCTGGATCAAGTAATTATTTGGGATTAATTGGGAGCCCTTCGGGTGCCCTCCGGCACCCGTCCGGCCGCCCCGACGGGCCTCCACCGCCCCCGCTGGCGTTGTCCCGGCGTGACGGACGCGGCCTGCCCGGGCCGGCCGGGGGCGCCTCTTTCATTGCCGGCTGGCTGACAGCCGGATATACTGGAGGGCTTTCCCGCTATTGGGGCGGGAAATCTTTGCCTGCGGCAATCGTTTCGACAGGCCGGGTTCACGCCGGCTCGCCGCAGAATTTTTCAAGACGTATTCATACGTTTAGGGACGTTTAATGCCAACCATCAACCAACTCGTGCGTCAGGGGCGCGAGGTCGAAAAGACCAAGTCCAAGTCCCCCGCGATGCAAAACAGCCCGCAGCGCCGTGGCGTGTGCACCCGCGTGTACACCACGACCCCCAAGAAGCCGAACTCCGCGCTTCGCAAGGTCGCCAAGGTGCGCCTGACCAACGGCTTCGAAGTCATCTCCTACATCGGCGGTGAAGGCCACAACCTGCAGGAACACTCCGTGGTGCTCGTGCGCGGCGGCCGTGTGAAGGACCTGCCCGGTGTGCGTTACCACATCGTCCGCGGTTCCCTGGACCTGCAAGGCGTCAAGGATCGCAAGCAGTCCCGCTCCAAGTACGGCGCCAAGCGCCCGAAGAAGGCCTAATCAGCCTGGTCAGATCCATCGGTGCTGGTTCCGCCCTGGCAGGCAGATCCGGCGAAGTGACCCCAAACAGGCGTGTTGCCTGCGGGTCGAGTAAGTGAGGGTCCTGTGACTCTCGCGGCAGTCCCGGAAGGGAAGGCCAACTGAAGCAAATGAAGAGGTAAAAAATGCCACGTCGTCGCGAAGTCCCTAAACGTGAAATCCTGCCGGATCCCAAGTTCGGCAATGTCGAGCTCTCCAAGTTCATGAACGTGATCATGGAAGGCGGCAAAAAGGCGGTTGCCGAGCGCATCATTTACGGCGCCCTGGAAACCATGGAACAGAAGACCGGCAAGGACCCGCTGGAGCTGTTCACGACCGCCATCAACAACGTCAAGCCCATGGTGGAAGTCAAGTCCCGCCGTGTGGGTGGCGCCAACTACCAGGTGCCCGTGGAAGTGCGTCCGGTCCGTCGCCTGGCCCTGTCCATGCGCTGGATCAAGGAAGCCGCCCGCAAGCGTGGCGAGAAGTCCATGGCCCTGCGCCTGGCCAACGAACTGCTCGAAGCCAACGAAGGCCGCGGCGGTGCCATGAAAAAGCGTGACGAAGTGCACCGCATGGCCGAAGCCAACAAGGCCTTCAGCCACTTCCGCTTCTAAGCTTTTCCCCTGGATGACGGGCCCGCCACGCGCGGGCCCGAATCCGTTTC
>CAZCTU010000225.1:0-3413 GCA_964501495.1 uncultured Ramlibacter sp. | reverse complement strand
CTCGAGGTGATCGGAAAGGGCGCCGCCCAGAGCTGGCAGATGGACAACCGCGGCAAGACGATGGTGGACGACCGCTTCGACTTCGGCTTCGCGGTCGACTGGATGCGCAAGGACCTGGGCCTGGTGATGCAGGAAGGCCGCCGCAACGGCGCCCGGCTGCCGGTGACCGCCCTGGTCGACCAGTTCTACGCCGACGTCCAGCAAATGGGCGGTGGACGCTGGGACACCTCCAGCCTGATCAAGCGTCTGCGCTGAAGGCTCAGCGCCCCTGCACGTTCGAGACCGGCGCCACCGCGGGTGCGGCCTGGCGCGGCACCAGCCGCTGCAGTTCTTCTTCCGAAATGATCTCGAAGGCGCGCACGACCCGCAGCACGCCGGGGATGCCGCGCACCAGGCTGGTGGCGCGGTCGGCCTCGCGGGCGGTGACCCGACCCATCAGGTAGACGGTGCCGCGCTCGGTCTGCACCTTGAAGGCGCCGGCGCTGAGGTCCCGCGCGTCCAGCAGGGTGGCCTTCACCTTGGTCGCGATCAGCAGGTCGTTGGAGCGCTGGCTCAGCGAGGAGATGACCTGCACGCCCAGTTCGTTGATCACGCCGCCCACGTTCTCCACCTTGCGCACGATCTGTTCGACCGTCTCGCGGGTGACCTGGTCGGGCACCTCGCCGGTGAGCAGCACCTGGCGGTTGAAGCTGGTGACGGCCACATGGACCCGGTCGCCCAGGGCTTCGCGGACCCGTGCGCCGGCCTTGAGCTCGATGGTCTCGTCCTCGAGCTGGGTGCCCGAGGTGCGGCGGTCGGTGGCGACCATGGCGGTGACGGCGGCGCCGCCCAGCACCAGTGGCGCGCAGGCGCTCAGGGTGGCGGCGAGGCTGGCGGCGGCGGCCGCGGCCAGGGTGAGGCGTTGGAGTTGCTTGAGGGTCATGCGTTGGCGTCCTGATCTCCGAGCAGCGTGGCGTCCACACCGTCACAGAGGCAATGGATGGACAGGAGGTGCACCTCCTGGATGCGGGCGGTGCGCTCGTGCGGCACACAGATGTGCACGTCGGTCTCGTGCAGGGCCTGGTTCATCTTGCCACCGCCGCGGCCGGTGAGGGCGATCACGGTCATCTCGCGGGCATGGGCGGCTTCCACCGCGGCCAGCACGTTGGCCGAATTGCCGCTGGTGGTGATGGCCAGCAGGACGTCGCCGGGCTGGCCCAGTGCGCGCACCTGCTTGGCGAAGATCTGGTTGAAGTCGTAGTCGTTGGCGACCGCGGTCAGGATGGAGCTGTCGGTGGTGAGGGCGATGGCGCCCAGCTCGGGGCGCTCGCGCTCGAAGCGGCCGACGAACTCGGCGGCGAAGTGCTGGGCGTCGGCGGCGGAGCCGCCATTGCCGCAGGCCAGCACCTTGCCGCCGCTGGTCACGCTGGCCAGCACCGCCTGGATGGCCGCAGCGATGGGCTTGTTCAGCGTTTGCGCGGCCTGGTACTTGAGGTCGGCGCTGTCGACGAAGTGCTGCTGGATGCGTTGTTCAAGCATGGAAAAGGATGATACCCGCGCCGCGCTTCACCCGGCGTCGAAGGCGGCCTTGAGCCATTGCAGCCGTCCGCCCTCGATGGCGACCACGTCGAAGCGGCAGGGGGGCGGCGCGCGAAGGCGCAGCAGGTAGCTGCGCGCGGCCCGGATCACCCGCGCCTGCTTGGTGGCGCCGATGCTCGCCGCCGCGCCGCCGAAGCGGGCGTCGGCGCGCTGGCGCACCTCGACGAAGACCAGGGTGCCACAGGGCTCGCGCAGGATCAGGTCGACCTCGCCGCCGCCGCGTCCCGGGGTCCGATAATTGCGCGCGACGAGGCGCAGTCCCGCGGCGCACAGGTGCGCCAGGGCGCGGTCCTCGGCCGCATCGCCCACCGACTTGGTGGTTTTTCTTGCCGGGAGCTCCATGACCGTCCCCTTTGCTTTGGCCCAGGCCGCCGCCCGAGAGGCGGCCGGCGCGCAGGATTATCCGAAGGGCGCCCTCTACATGGTGGCCACGCCGATCGGCAACCTGGCCGACGTCAGCCTGCGGGCCCTGCATGTCCTCGCCCTGGTCGACGCCATCGCCTGCGAGGACACCCGCCAGGCCCAGGGCCTGCTGCGTGGCCTGGGCCTGGAGCGGCCGGCCGGGGGCTTCATCGCCGCCCACCAGCACAACGAGGCCGAGGCGGCGCAGCAGCTGCTGCATCGTCTCGCCGCGGGCGAGCGGGTGGCCTACCTGAGCGACGCCGGCACACCGGCGGTGAGCGACCCGGGCGCCCGCCTGGCCGCCGCGGTGCAGGCGGCCGGCCATCGGGTGCTGCCCCTGCCGGGCGCCAGCAGCGTGACCGCGGTGCTCAGCGTCGCGGGCGCGGCCGGGTCCGACCCGTCCTTCGTCTTCGCCGGCTTCCTGCCGACCAAGGCCGGCGAGCGCGCCGCCGCGGTGCAGGCCCTGGCCGGCGAGGCGCGGGCGGTGGTGCTGCTGGAGGCACCGCACCGCATCGCCGAGCTGGCGCAGGCGCTGGCGGTGCTGGGCGCGCGGCCCCTCACCGTCGGGCGTGAGCTCACCAAGCAGTTCGAGCAGGTGCGCACCCTGCCCTGCGAGGCCTTCGCCGGCTGGCTGGCCGAGGACGCCCAGCGCCTGCGCGGCGAGTTCGCGCTGGTGCTGCATCCCTGGGCGCAGGCGCAGCCGGCCGACGAGGGCCTGGCGCTGCTGCGCCTGCTGCTGGCGGAACTGCCGCTCAAGACGGCGGTGCGCATCGCTGCGGAGGCGAGCGGCGCGTCGCGCAATGTGCTGTACGAGAAAGCCCTGAAGCTCAAGCAGGGTGGCGGTGTCGAGGACAGCGGCGAAGCGGATTGAATTCGGCGCAGGGCGCGGACCGCACCACGTATCAGGGGGCGCCGCCACAGGCGAGCCGGCCCCGGGTGAGCCGATCAGCCAACAAGCCGCTGAACGGCTTTCACCTCACACCGCCAGCGGATCCACGTCCACCGCCCAGCGGATCAATCCCGTTATGCGCTGACCGTGCAGCACCTCTTGCCAGGCCGAGAGAAAGCGCTGCAGCGCGGGCCGCGAGCCGCTTTCCACCAGCAGCTGCGCCCGCTCCACGTTCGCCACCCGCTGCAGGGCCATGGGCACCGGGGAATAGAGCAGCACCTGCCCGGTCGGGTCCAGGCCCTCGGCGCCGTCACGCACCGCCTGCAGCCAGGCCTGCGCCACTTCCTGGGTGCGGGCCTCGGCGCGCACCAGGGCCTGGAAGGCGAAGGGCGGCATGCCGGCGCCTTCGCGCTCCTTCAGTTGCGCGGCGGCGAAGGCCGGGTAGTCGTGCCGGCGCAGCGCGTCGAACAGCGGATGCTCGGGGTTGAAGGTCTGCACCCACATCTGGGCGGCTTCGGCCTGCTCCGCGTCGCGGCCGGCACGG
>CAZCTU010000224.1:0-3422 GCA_964501495.1 uncultured Ramlibacter sp. | reverse complement strand
TCGCCCGAGACGGTGAGCACCTTCTTCTTGCGCTTTTCAATGAGGTGCTTGGCCAGCTTGGCGGTGGTGGTCGTCTTGCCGGCGCCCTGCAGGCCGGCCATCAGGATGACGGCGGGCGGCTGGGTGGCCAGGTTCAGGTCGGCGACGCCCTCGCCCATGGTGGCGACCAGCTCGCGGTTGACGATGCCGACCAGGGCCTGGCCGGGGTTGAGCGAACCCGCCACCTCCTGGCCCAGCGCCTTTTCCTTCACCCGGGCGATGAAATCGCGCACCACCGGCAGGGCCACGTCGGCCTCGAGCAGGGCCATGCGCACCTCGCGCAGCATGTCCTGCACGTTGGACTCGGTGATGCGGGCCTGGCCGCGCATTTCCTTGACCAGGCGTGACAGTTTTTCGGTGAGTGCGGAGGCCATGGGAGGGGTGCGGAGGGGGTGTGAACGCCGCCTGCCAGGGCGGCAGGTACCCGGCCGAGGTCCAACTGGCCAGGGCGGGCGAGCGACTAAACTGTGACCATGATTCTACCGACCACCGGCGCTTCGGCTTCGCCGGCCGCCCTGGCCCTGTCGCTCGCAGCGGCCGTCGCCTACGCGCTGCCGGCGGCGCTGGCGCAGCGCCTGTCGGAGCGCGCGGCGCGCGGCGCGCTGATGGGGGCCTGGGTGCTCCACGGCGCCGCCCTGGCCCTGTCCCTGCTGGGCGCCGAGCCGCGCTTCGGCTTCGCGCCCGCGCTGTCGGTGACGGCCTGGCTGGTGCTCACCGTCTACACCATCGAACAGCAGCTGTTCCCGCAGCTGCAGGCACGCTGGGCCCTGGCCGGCCTGGGCGCGGCCGCGGTGCTGCTGGCCCTGTTCTTTCCGGGCGCGCGCCTGCACCCGGCCGCCTCGCCCCTGCTGCCGCTGCACTGGGCGCTGGGCATCGCCTCCTACGGCCTGTTCGCCGCCGCGGTGGTCCATGCCTGGCTGATGATGCGGACCGAGCGCCACATCCGGCAGGCCACCGAGCCGCATGCCGGCCTGCCCCTGCTCACGCTGGAGCGCCTGACCTTCCGCTTCGCCACCGGCGGCTTCGTGCTGCTCTCGGCCACGCTGCTGGCAGGCCTGGTGTTCGGCGAGGCCGGGGGCGGCCCCGGCTGGCGCTGGGACCACAAGACCGCCTTCTCGGTGCTGGCCTGGATCGCCTTCGCCGCGCTCCTGGTGGGCCGGGCCCGTTTCGGCTGGCGCGGACGCATGGCGGTGCGCATGCTCCATTTCGGCGCCCTCCTGCTGCTGCTGGCGTACGTCGGCTCGCGCTTCGTGCTCGAGGTGGTGCTGCACCGGGGCGGCGCATGAAATACCTGCTCTTGCTGGCCCTGGTGGGCTGTGTCTATTACGCCTGGCGCAAGCAGCGGCGTGCGGGAGACGGCCAGGCCCCGGGCACCGGCGCCGCGCCGCAAGCGGGCCGCCACCCCGCGGCCCCGCAGGACATGGTGCCCTGCGCTGTCTGCGGCGTGCACCTGCCCCAGGGCGAGGCGCTCACCGACGGCCGTGGCCGCCACTTCTGCGGCGCGCAGCACCGCGAGCAGGGCGGCGCCTGAGGCCGGTCCGCCCACCCTGGCGCCCTCGCGACCTCGCCCTCGCCCCGGCCATGCAAGACGCCCCCGCCGCCCCGCTCTGGCACCAAGGCTGGTACCGCTTCGCGCGCCGCCTGGACTCCCCCAACTTCGGTCCGCGGCCGGCGGGCAGCGCCATCGACCTGGCGGTGGTGCACTCGATCAGCCTGCCGCCGGGCCGCTACGGCGGCGACGAGGTGCAGCGCCTTTTCACCAACACCCTCGATTGGGACGCCGACCCCTACTTCCAGCAGATCCGCGGGCTGCAGGTGTCGGCGCATTTCTTCATCCGGCGCGGCGGCGAGCTCTGGCAGTTCGTGAGCTGCGACGACCGCGCCTGGCACGCCGGCGCTTCGAGCTGGCAGGGCCGCGCCAACTGCAACGACTACTCGGTCGGCATCGAGCTCGAGGGTCTGGAGGGCGAGGCCTTCGAGCCGGCGCAGTACGAGGCCCTGGCCGCGCTGGTGGCGGCGCTGGCCCAGGCCTATCCCATTGCGCATATCGCGGGGCATGAGCATGTGGCCCCGGGCCGCAAGGCCGACCCCGGCGCCGGCTTCGACTGGGCGGCCGTTCGACGCCAACTCGGGTGGCCGGATCAGTGTTTTCCCGAGTTCGTGCACGACGCTTCGCAGCCGCCGCAGGCGCAATCCTGAACTTTGGTTTGAGGCGCCATGCCCTGCCGGCGTCGCTTGCTGGGGACCCACTTCCGCCGGCACCCGCATGGCGCTTGGCTCGCGCGTTTTCGGCGCAATTCCTGCCCCATTTCTGTGTGCGGTGCACCAGGCGGTGTCAAGTGTTCAGACACTACGTATAGCGCCTTGTCAGCGACTCGCACCCCAGATATAGTGCTTGCGCTGAACGAGCCAAATGACGTGGCGCGCTCGCCAACCCTCCCTTCGAACGCTTAGCCGGACACCACGCGGTCAACGGCTCGCCAACGTCGAAGACACACTGCAAAGAGCTCCGCGCGAACGCTGCGGACCGCGTGACGAGGGGTGGCGGAGGCCGCCAGAGAACAAGCCTGAAGACTGATAAAGAGGACCCATGCAGACAGCACAAACCGTTTCTTCCACGACCTTTGCCAGCACCGCCCCGATGACGGGTCCGAGCGCGAACGCTGGCAGCACCGGCCAGGCCCTGGCGCACTACCAGATCATCCGCCGCAACGGCGCGGTCGTGCCCTTCGCCCCCGACAAGATCGCCATTGCCCTGATGAAGGCCTTCCTCGCGGTGCACGGCACCCAGGGCGCCGCCTCCGCCAGCGTGCGCGAGACGGTCGACGGCCTCACCCAGTCGGTGGTGCGCGCCCTGGTGCGCTCCCGTCCGGGCGGCGGCACCTTCCACATCGAGGACGTGCAGGACCAGGTCGAACTCGGCCTCATGCGCAGCGGCCACCACGAGGTCGCCCGCGCCTACGTGCTCTATCGCGAGCGCCGCGCCCAGGAGCGCCTGGCCCAGGGCGAAGCCGCCCAGCCCGCTGCGCCGGCCATGCACGTGACCGACGGCGGCCAGCGCATTCCGCTGGACCTGAACCACCTCAAGGCCCTGATCGAGAACGCCTGCCAGGGCCTCGGCGCCGACGTCAAGCCCGACCCGATCGTGGCCGAGACCCTGCGCAACCTGTACGACGGCGTGCCGATCGACGAGGTCTACAAGGCGTCCATCCTGGCCGCCCGGACCCTGATCGAGAAGGACCCCGACTACACCTACGCCACCGCCCGCCTGCTGCTGCACACGATCTTCAAGGAGATCCTGGGCCGTGACGTGACCCCGGCCGAAGCTGCCGCCAGCTACGCCGACTACTTCCCCGGCTTCATCAAGAAGGGCGTGGACAACG
>CAZCTU010000223.1:0-3422 GCA_964501495.1 uncultured Ramlibacter sp. | reverse complement strand
GCGGTGCAGGACATGCTGGGCGGCCAGGTCGACTGCGGCTTCCTCGCCGGCCCCACCGTGCTGCCGCATGTGCGCGCCGGCAAGCTGGTGGCCCTGGCGGTGTCGGGCGCCAAGCGCTCGCCGGTGCTGCCCGAGGTGCCCACTGTCGCCGAGTCGGGCTACCCGCGCTTTGACGCCAGCTTCTCGCTGGTGCTGCTCGCGCCCAAGGACATGCCGGCCGCGATCGTGCAGAAGATGCGGGCCGAAATGGCCACCGCGCTCAAGCTGCCCGCCACCCTCGACAAGCTCGCCCAGTCGGACCAGTTCCTGGTGGCCGAGTCCCCGGCCGAGACCGCCGCGCGCCTGGCGCAGGACTCGGCCAAGTGGGGCGAGGTGGCCCGCCGGATCAACCTGAAGCTGGAGTGATGCCCCACCGGGCACGGGCGCTCAGCCCCCTTGGCGCAAGCGAAGCCTGCAGGCGTCGACGGCCGCGGTCATCTCCTTGACCGTTGCGCGTCGTATCGGAAATCCGTCGGCGCGGCGTGCGAATTGCCCGGCCTGTTCCAGCATGGCCTCGATGCAGGCCTGGGCCCACTCCGGTCGCAGGTCTGCCTGAGAGGCCAACTGCAGCAAATGCTGCCGGGTGACGGCATCCGCCTCGCCGCAAATGTCCATGTGGTGCTGGCCCCGAGGCCCCTGGCTGAAGGTGAGGTCGAATGCGGGTGCGAGCCGCCAGCGCCGGTCACGACCGAGCCGCCAGGCGAGGTTCTTCGGGTGGTCGTCCCGGTTGTGGAACAGGACGTTGAACACCGCTCGCGCAAAAGCCTTTTCCACTTCGCGCTCGTCGCGCGTCAGGAGCCGGGTCGCGCGCAGGAAGGCGGTGTAGTCCGCACTGCCAGGCAGACGGAAGTCCACCTGCAGCAGCGCGGCCAGGCTGTGCACCGGCACACGCAGGCCCGCCTCGCGGTCGAAGCGCGCCACCCCGAAGGCCGCCAGGCGCGGACCCAGGTCGAAGCAGCGGCTCTCGGGCATCTCCAGCCCGCAGGCGCGCGCCAGCTCGGCGTACAGGGCCTCGATGGCGCAGACCTCCTTGTGTTCTCCCTGGCCAGGAAACTTCACCAGCCAGGGCACGCCAGGCGCATCCGCTCGGGTGCCGAGCTGGCCGCTTGCCGCGTCCCATTGCACCAGCGCCTTGGGCCTGGCCCCTTGCGGCGAGCCGCCCATGAGTGCGAGTTCGCGCAGGGCCGCACCCGCTTCGCCGGCCAACGCACGGGCACTCTCGCGGGCCAGATCGGGGAGTGACCAGTCGGGTTCGCCGGCCGCAGACTCGCTCGCCGGCACGAAGCGCAAGGCGCCCATGGCCCGGTCGCCGATGAACGCGAGCCGGTCCAGCGGGCCCGGGTGACGCAGCCCTTGTTTTCGGAACAGGCGGTCCATCAGCAGCAGGCCCCAGCCATCGGGCAGGCTGTCGGCAATCAGGCCGGGCAGGTGATGCGCATGCGCGGGCATGTCCCCATAGGCAGGGGCTCGCAGCTTCAGGTGCAGGGGCGACAACTCCAGCCCCTGGGCCAGGGCCTCGGGGGCGTACTCGAACAGCAGCTTCCCGTTGGCGTCGGCCAATCGGCCCAGGGGCCAGTCTTCTCCCCAGCCGCAGTAGTGGACATCGAGGCGCCTCATGGCCGGTGCCTCCGAGGTGCCCGCTGTCGCTGGCGTGTGGCAAAGGCCTGTTCCATCTGGGCGATGGACTGTTCCTGGAGGACGAGCAGGTCGTCCAGCTCGGAGACGCGCCCCAGCGCCTGCATGGCACGCACCAGTGTCTCCAGCGACGACTGGCCACTGCTTTCCAGCTTGCGCAGCGCACCCAGCGACAGCCCCGCCATCTGGGCCAACTCGCTTTGAGGCAAGCCCTGCGCCAGTCGCTGGACGCGCACGCGCTGTCCCAGCGCGAGGAGGATCTCCGGGGTGGATGCGAGTTGAAATGCCATTTATATGGCGATTATCTCAAATAAATTCCATTAAATGCCATTTTTGTGGTTTTTAAGTGCCTGCCTGCCCGTGTGTCTCCGGCTGCCCGCGGGGCCTCACTCGATGTTCTGCACCTGCTCGCGCATCTGCTCGATCAGGACCTTCATGTCCACGCTGATGCGGGTCAGCTCCAGCGCCTGCGACTTGGAGCCCAGGGTGTTGGCCTCGCGGTGCAGCTCCTGGATCAGGAAGTCCAGGCGCTTGCCCGCTTCGCCGCCCTTGGAGAGGAGCCGCTCGATCTCGTCGAGGTGGGCGGCCAGGCGGGTCAGTTCTTCCGCCACGTCGATGCGGATCGCGAAGGCGGTGGCCTCGGCGAGCGCCCGGTCCTGCGCGGTCTGCGCCGTGGGGGCGCTGGCGGCCTGCGCGCCCAGGCCCAGGGCCTCGTTCCAGCGCTCGAGGAAGCGCGCGCGCTGCTGCTCCACCAGCTGAGGCACCATGGGCTTGGCCTGTTCGGCCAGGGCGCGGAGTTGTTTCAGGTGGCCCCTCAGCATGGCCACCAGGCGCTCGCCCTCGCGGGCGCGGGCCTTCATCAGGCCGTCCAGGGCCTCGGTGGCCAGGGCCAGCACCTGGGCGGCCTCGACCGCGCCGCCCCCCGACTCGCCGCCGGCCAGGCGCATCACGTCGGCCACGCCCAGGGGCCGGGCCTGGGGCAGCCAGGCCAGTACCTGCTCCTGCGCCGCGCCCAGGCGCTGCAGCAGCGCCGGCGAGGGCGAGGCCAGGCCGGCGCCGGCCGGGGCTTCCACCCCGCCGCGCAGTTCGACCTTGCCGCGCTTGAGGCGCGACTGCAGCAGCTCGCGCAGGGCGGGCTCGTGCTGGCGCAGGTCCTCGGAGAGGCGGAAGGACAGGTCGAGGAAGCGGCTGTTGACGCTGCGGATTTCCACGCCCAGGCGGGGCGCGGGTACCTCGCCGGGGGCGGCGCCGGCGGCCTGGGCGGTGGCGTAGCCGGTCATGCTGTAAATGGGCATCGGGAACTTTGGTGTGAGGGGCGGGGAAATTATGGCCCAGGGGCCCCCGGCGAGCCCTTCGGATCCCGCCCGAGACCCCGCCGTTCCGGCGCCGGCCGGGCGGCCTGCCGCACAGGCCCTAACATCGGGGCATGACTGTCTTCCAACGACCCGGCGCGCGCGCCGCCGACCAGCTGCGCCCGGTGCGCATCACCCGTGGCTTCACCCTCCATGCCGAGGGCTCCGTCCTGATCGAATTCGGCCAGACCCGCGTGCTGTGCACCGCCTCGGTCGAGGACCGCGTGCCGCCGCACAAGCGCGGCTCCGGCGAGGGCTGGGTGACCGCCGAATACGGCATGCTGCCCCGCGCCACCCACACCCGCGGCGACCGCGAGGCCGCGCGCGGCAAGCAAAGCGGCCGCACCCAGGAGATCCAGCGCCTGATCGGCCGCTCGCTGCGCGCGGTGTTCGACC
>CAZCTU010000222.1:0-3427 GCA_964501495.1 uncultured Ramlibacter sp. | reverse complement strand
GATGTGCACCGGCGGCGGCGCCTGGGACAACGCCAAGAAGTACATCGAGGACGGCAACCATGGCGGCAAGGGCTCCGACGCGCACAAGGCGGCAGTGACCGGTGATACCGTGGGCGACCCCTACAAGGACACGGCTGGCCCGGCGGTGAACCCGCTGATCAAGATCATCAACATCGTCGCCCTGCTGGTGGTGCCGCTGGTGGTCAAGTTCCACCCGCCGGCCCAGGCTGCGACCGCACCTGCCGCCCCGGCCGCCATCAGCGCGCCGGCGGACATGGCGGCTTCGGGTGCGGCTTCCGCGCCTGCAGCCATGGCCCCGGCCTCCGCTGCTTCAGGCAAGTGAGGCTGATCCGGGGTCGAGAGACTCCGCTTCCCTCGCAACGACCCGCTTCGGCGGGTCTTTTTTCGCCTGTGTGGCCGGGACGGGCATGGGCGGAGCACGTCAATGCCCTGACCAATGCCAAGGTCAACGCCGGATCGAACCCAGAAACCAGGCCCCCAGCCTGGGGTGCGCCATCAGTCGAACTTGTCGCAATCGGCCCAGGACTGGCCCCGCGCATCCTTGCCGGAGAGGCTGGGCGCACCGCCCGCCTCGGCCAGCGGCCAGCGGACGCCAACCGCCGGGTCGTCCCAGGCCAGGCAACGCTCCGCCGCGGGGGCGTAGTAGTCGGTGGTCTTGTAAAGAAACTCCGCCGTCTCGGACAGCACCAGGAAGCCGTGGGCGAAGCCCGGCGGGACCCAGAGCTGGCGCTTGTCGTCTGCCGAGAGCTCCACGCCCACCCACTGGCCGAAGCGCGGCGAGCTGCGGCGCAGGTCCACCGCCACATCGAAGACCTTGCCCTGCACCACCCGGACCAGCTTGCCCTGGGTCTGGGCCACCTGGTAGTGCAGGCCGCGCAGCACGCCGCGGCGTGACTTGGAGTGGTTGTCCTGCACGAAGCGGGTGGGCTGGCCCACTGCCGCGTCGAAACGCTGCTGGTTCCAGCTCTCGAAGAAGAAGCCCCGCTCGTCGCCGAAGACCTGCGGCTCGATCAGCAGCACCTCGGGCAGCGCGGTAGGCGTGGCCTTCATCGCACGCCCTCCTGGAGCAGGCCGAGGAGGTACTCGCCATAGCGGCTCTTGGCCAGCGGACGGGCCAGGGCCATCAGCCGGTCGTCGTCGATCCAGCCATTGCGCCAGGCCACCTCCTCGGGGGCGGCGACCTTCAGACCCTGGCGCTGCTCCAGGGTCTGCACGAACTGCGAGGCCTCGAGCAGGCTCTCGTGCGTGCCGGTGTCCAGCCAGGCGAAGCCGCGGCCCATGGTCTTCACATCGAGGCGCCCCTGCTCGAGGTAGACGCGGTTGAGGTCGGTGATCTCCAGCTCGCCCCGGGCGGAGGGCTTCAGCTCCGCCGCGATGTCGCACACCCGCTCGTCGTAGAAATAGAGACCGGTGACCGCGTAGTGGCTCCTGGGTTGCTGCGGCTTTTCTTCGATGGAGGTGGCCTTCCCCTGCGCATCGAAGGCGACCACGCCATAGCGCTCGGGGTCGCGCACCCGGTAGGCGAAGACGGTGGCGCGGTCAGGGGCCGCATGGGCCTCGCGCATCAGGGGCACCAGGTCGTGCCCGTAGAAGATGTTGTCCCCCAGCACCAGGGCGCTGGGCGCGCCGGCCAGGAAGTCGCGGCCGATCAGGAAGGCCTGGGCCAGGCCCTCGGGCTTGGGCTGGACCGCGTACTCGATGTGCATGCCCCACTGGGAACCGTCCCCCAGCAGCTGCTCGAAGCGCGGCGTGTCCTGGGGCGTGCTGATCACCAGCACCTCCCGCAACCCCGCCAGCATCAGCGTGGACAGGGGGTAATAGATCATCGGCTTGTCGTAGACCGGCAGCAGCTGCTTGGAGATGGCCAGCGTGGCCGGGTGCAGCCGGGTGCCGGCGCCGCCGGCGAGGATGATCCCTTTGCGGGCCTTGTTCGTCATGGTGTCCAGGGCGATTCGTTTCCGGGGATGCTAGCCGATGGCTTCCACCGTCTCGCGCACGCCGTCCTGCCAGGGCGGCAGGTGGATGCCGAAGGCCTCGCGCAGCTTGTGCGTGTCCAGCCGGGAGTTGAGCGGCCGGCGGGCCGGTGTCGGGTAATCAGTGGTCGGGATGGCGCGGACCCCTTCAGGGCCGCAACGCAGCGACGCGCCGCGCCCACGAGCCACGGCCAGCGCATGGCGGGCCAGCCCGCACCAGCTGGTCTCGCCGGCGGCGGCCAGGTGATAGAGGCCGGCCAGTTCCGGAGTCTGTTGAAGGCGCACGAGAGCCTGGGCCGTCACCTCCGCGATCAAGGGCGCCGAGGTGGGCGCACCCACCTGGTCGTCGACGACCGACAGCGAATCCCGCTCGCCGGCCAGGCGCAGCATGGTGCGGATGAAGTTGCCGCCCTGCGGGCCATGGACCCAGCTGGTGCGCAGGATCAGGTGGCGCGGATGGCGGGACTGGATCGCCTGCTCGCCCGCCAGCTTGCTCTGGCCGTAGACCGAGAGCGGCCCGGTGGGGTCGTCCTCGCGCCAGGGGCGGTTGCCGCTGCCGTCGAACACGTAGTCGGTGGAGTAATGGACCAGCCAGGCGCCCAGCCGGCCCGCAGCGGTCGCCAGGGCCGCCGGGGCCTCGGCGTTGACCCGGTGAGCCAGCGCGGGCTCGGACTCGGCGCGGTCGACCGCGGTGTAGGCCGCGGCGTTGACGATCACCGCCGGGGCGAGCGCCTCCACCCGGACCGCCAGGGTCGCCGGGTCGGACAGGTCCCAGCCGGAGGCGCGGTCTGCGGCCACCACTTCGCCCAGCGGCGCCAGGGCCGTCCGCAGCTGGCTGCCGACCTGGCCGGCGGACCCGAGCAGCAGGATCTTCATGCGGTCCACCCCTCAGGCCTTCGCGCCGCGAGCGGCTGCCTCCCGGTAGGCGCCGCTCTGGACGCGCTCGACCCAGCCCGCGTTGTCCAGGTACCAGCGCACGGTCTCGCGCAGGCCCTGCTTGAAGTCGTGGCGGGGCCGCCAGCCCAGCTCGCCCACGATCTTGTCGCAGTTGATCGCATAGCGCCGGTCATGGCCGGGCCGGTCGGTCACATGGGTCACCTGCTCGCGGTAGGACCGGCCGTCCGCGCGGGGGCGCAGCTCGTCCAGCGCCGCGCACAGGCCGGCCACCACATCGAGGTTGGTGCGCTCGCTCAGGCCGCCGACGTTGTAGACCTCGCCCACCCGGCCGGCTTCCAGCACCTGGCGGATCGCCTCGCAGTGGTCCTGGACGTGGAGCCAGTCACGCACCTGGCGGCCGTCGCCGTAGATCGGCAGCGGCTCACCGGCCAGGGCGCGGGTGATGACCAGGGGAATCAGCTTCTCGGGGAAGTGCCGAGGGCCGTAGTTGTTGGAGCAGTTGGTGGTGAGCACCGGCAGGCCATAGGTGTGGTGCC
>CAZCTU010000221.1:0-3443 GCA_964501495.1 uncultured Ramlibacter sp. | reverse complement strand
AGCAGTTCCTGCGTGACAAGCGCATCGGCCCGCTGGACGGCTTCCGCTCCAAGGCGGGCTGGCCCTTCGTCGCCGAGATCGCCCTCAAATTCAACGAGGAGGACAGGAACTGGAAGCTGGAGTTCGACTTCGGGGACGAGCCCGACCCAGCCGAGACCGGCGAGCTGATCGACTTCGGCGCGCAGCAGCCCCTGGGCCCCTGCCCCAAGTGCGCGGCGCGGGTGTTCGAGTTCGGCAAGAACTACGTCTGCGAGAAGAGCGTGCCCACGCCGGCCCAGGCCGTGCCGTCCTGCGACTTCAAGAGCGGCCAGATCATCCTGCAGCAGCCGGTGGAGCGTGCGCAGATGGAAAAGCTGCTCGCCACCGGCAAGACCGACCTGCTGGACAAGTTCGTCTCCACCCGCACCCGTCGCCCCTTCAAGGCCTTCCTGGCCTGGGACGCGGAAGCGGGCAAGGTGAACTTCGAGTTCGAGCCGCGCGAAAGCAAGTACCCGCCGCGCAAGAGCCTCGCGGGCCGGGCGGCAACGGCCAAGACGGCCGGCAAGGCCGCGGGCAAGGGCGCTGCGAAGACCGCAGCCGCCAAAACCCCCGCGAAGAAGGCGGCCGCCAAGCCCAAGGCCCCGCGCAAGGCCGCGGCCGGCCTGAACCCCAGCCCGGCGCTCGCCGCGGTGATCGGCCCCGAGGCGGTGGCCCGCACCGAGGTGATCAAGAAGCTGTGGGACTACATCAAGGCCAACGGCCTGCAGGACGCCACGAACAAGCGCGCGATCAACGCCGACGCCAAGCTCGAGGCGGTGTTCGGCAAGCCGCAGGTGACGATGTTCGAACTGGCCGGCATCGTCGGCAAGCACCTGCAGGCCTGAGGCTTGAGGTCTGAAAAACCAAAAACGAAACCCATGGGTTTGGTTAGCTGGCAAGATTGAGAGCCCATGGGTTATGATTCATTGATTGAATCGACACCCATAGGTTCCATGAACAACCCGTTCCGTGATCTCCAGCTTCGCCAGCTGGACGCCTCGCTGGCGCCCTGGCGGGAAGCGCGCCTGGGCGCCCGCCCCCGGTCGGGGTGGGCGCGTGCCGTTCGCGAATCCCTGGGCATGAGCGCTGCGGCGCTTGCGCGCCGACTGCGCATCTCCCCTGCCGGCGTTCGCAAGCTGGAAAGCGCCGAGGCCTCCGATGCCATCACCCTGGGCTCCCTGCGCAAACTGGCAGAGGCACTCGATTGCGAACTCCACTACGCACTGGTGCCGCGCAAGCCGCTGGAAGAGGGGCTGCGGGATCGTGCCGAGGCCATTGCCAAGGCGCGCCTGCGGCCGATTGCGCACTCGATGGCCCTTGAAGACCAGGCGGTGGACGATCCCTTGAGCAGGTTTCAGCTCGATCTCGAGGTGAAACGCTTGCTGGAGGGTTCACGCCGCGACTTGTGGTGAGGGACGGCCACGTGGTGCTGAACCACCCGCCGGGCGCTACCCCGCTGGATCCGGACGAGGCGGCCGGACTGCTTCCCTCGCACATCGCCACCCAGGCCGATCTCAACGCATGGGAGCAGGCCAACATCGCCAAGGGCGACCAATGGGCGTCGCGGCAGAAGCGGCGCGCCTTGCTGGAGGAGGGCTTCGTCCGTGACCTTCATCGGCAGATGTTTGACAAGACATGGCGATGGGCCGGCACTTTCCGAAACAGTGACAAGAACATCGGCGTCCCGTGGCAACAGGTGGCGTTGAAGTTGCGCCTCCTCCTTGACAACACGCAGTACCAGATCGACCACCATGTGCACGACGCAGACGAATTGGCGGTCCGGTTTCACCATCAGCTGGTCTGGATTCACGCCTTCCCGAACGGCAATGGGCGCCATGCACGCCTGATGGCAGACCTGCTTGCCCTGCGGCTGGGGCGGCCACGACTGAGCTGGGGCGGCGGCGAAGCCGCCTTGACTTCGGTCGGAGAACTGCGTGACCGCTACCTGCATGCCCTGCGCCTGGCCGATCAAGGCCAGCTGACCGACCTGATCGCCTTCGCGCGCAGCTGAATCGCTCCAGGCAGCCGGGCCTCCGGGCATCTGAGGCGCCCGCCCTGTCGCTCACCGGGCTGAGGCAGGGAGGCGCTCCCGGGGCCGGGCTGCCATCAGTCCGCCCACCGCCAACGCCGCCACCCACCACCAGCTGCGGGCGCGGCTCGCGCGCAGGCGGTGCCAGGCCAGGGCCGGCAGGCGCGGCGCCATCAGCGCCATGCGCCGCTGCAGCATCTGCGCCCCCAGCTCGCCCAGGCGCCCCTGCAGGACCCGCTCCACCTCGGGAAGGAAGCGCGTTTCTTCTTCGGCCATGTGGTGCATGACCTCCCGCATCAGCGCCATGAACACGTCGGCCTCGTCGCCGACGGTGGCGCCGCCGGCGGGCTGCTGGCGCAGGCGGGCGACGAGCGCGCGCATGCGCGAATGATCGTCGACCGCGCCGAGGAGAAATTCGCTGGGGCCCACCTCGCGCAGGGCGGGGTAGAGGATCTCCTCCTCCACCTGGGCGTGGACCTCCAGCGCCAGGGCGGCCGACAGGGCCAGCGCGCGCCGGCGCCGGGCCGAGGCCCTGGGGCTCCAGCGGTGAAAGAGGGTGAGCAGCGCCTGATGGTCGCGGCGCACGAGGTCAGTGGCGCCGGGCGCCACCCTTTCGGCCAATGCGGGCATGGGGACTCCTTGCGGCCCGGCTCGGGGCCGAGGACCCACGTTAGCCGGCCAGCGCGTCCTTCACCACGGCCAAGTCCAGACCGTACATGTCGGCGAAGGCCTCCTCGCTCTGCCCGCTGGCCTGGAAGGCGCGGCGCAGGGCCTCGCGCTTCGCTGCACGGGCGGACAGCTCGCCCCAGGCCTCGTCGACCAGGGCGAGGGCCTGCGGGTCCTGGGTGCGGACCTGGGCCAGGTAGTCGGCGCGGTCCTGGCCGGCGGCCTGCACCGGCTGCAGGGCCTGGACCAGGCAGCCCAGGGCCCAGGCGCGCGCGGCCTGCGGGTCGCGGGCCTGGCGGCGACGCAGCATCTCCATCACCGCATGCAGCACATGCTCGGGCGCGGCCGGTTCCACCGGCTCGCCGTCCAGGCCGCAGCGGGGCTGGCCTTCGGCGACGGCCTGCAGGTAGCGGCTGCTGCGCACATGCTGGCCCAGGGCGGCCTTGAGCTCCGCGGGGTCCAGGGTCTCGCCGTGGGCGGCCACCAGGTCCTCGAAGACGCCGAGCTTGAGCGGGCGGGGGCGCGGGCCGAACAGGCGCGGGTGCAGGTCGGCCAGGCGCAGCAGCAGGGGGTGGACGGGACGGGGGGGCTTGCGGGGCGCCCGGGGGGCTCGGCGGTTGTCGCTCATGGGCCGACACTGTAGCCGCCCGGGGCACAATCACGCCCATGAAGATCGAAAAAGACACCGTGGTGACCATGCGCCTGCGCGTGGCCGACGACAAGGGCCAGT
>CAZCTU010000220.1:612-3465 GCA_964501495.1 uncultured Ramlibacter sp. | reverse complement strand
GGCAAGGTGGTTGGCCTTGGCGCCCTTGCCCAGGGTGGAGTTCTTCACCTCGACGAAGTTGCCGATGTGGACCTCGTCCCCCAGCACCGCGCCCGGACGCAGCCGTGCGAAGGGACCGACCAGCGCGCCGGCGCCGACCTGCACGCCCGCCTTCTCGCCGTCGACATGGGTGAAGGGGTGGATCACCGCGCCCGCGCCAATGCGCGCATTGGCGATGACGCAGTGGGCGCCGATGCGCGCGCCTTCGCCGATCTCGACCCGGCCCTCGAACACGCAGCCCACGTCGATCTCGACGTCGGCGCCGCACACCAGCTCGCCGCGCACGTCGAAACGCGCCGGATCGGCCAGGCGCACGCCCTGCTCCATCAGCGCGTGGGCGCGGCGCCGCTGGTAGACGCGCTCCAGCGCCGCGAGCTGCACCGGGCTGTTGACCCCGTCGACCTGGGGCTGGTCAGGTGTCATGAGGGCGGTGACGGCCACGCCGTCCTGCACCGCCAGGCCCACGACGTCGGTGAGGTAGTACTCGCCCTGGGCGTTGTCGTTCGTCAGGCGCGAGAGCCACTGGCGCATCAGCCGGTTGGGGGCGGCCATGAAGCCGGTGTAGATCTCGGTGATGCGGCGCTGGTCCTCGCTCGCATCCTTCTGTTCGACGATGCCGCGTACCCCGCCCTGGCCATCCCGCAGGATGCGGCCGTAGCCGGTGGGGTCGACCATGTCGGCGGTGAGCAGCGCCAGGCGCTCGCCCGCGCAGGCGTCCAGCAGGCCCTGCAGCGTGGCCGACTCGATCAGGGGCACGTCGCCATTGAGCACCAGGCAGACGCCGTCTTCCGGCAGCAGGGGCAGGGCCTGCTGCACCGCGTGGCCGGTGCCCAGCTGGGGCTGCTGCAGCACCGTCTCGCAGGCCAGGCCCTGGGCCTGGGCGAAGCCGCGAACGGCGGCATCGACCTGTTCGGCGCCGTGGCCGGTGACCACCACCAGACGGCGGGGCTTGAGGCCCGCGGCGGCGGCAACCACGTGATCGAGCAGGGCGCGGCCGCCCAGGCGGTGCAGCACCTTGGGCAGGGCGCTCTTCATGCGCGTGCCCTTACCCGCCGCCATCACCACCACGTCCACTGCCGCCATCGTCTTTCCTTGTTCGTTCATCGTTTCAATTCGCCCACGCGCGCATCAGCCCGCCTCAACCGACGGGCCAGACCACCCCGTTGTCATTGAGGATGGCGTCCAGCGGCACGTCGTGCGGCTCGGGCTCGAGGTCGGGCACAAAGCCCCCGGTGAAGCCCAGGCCCACGGTGAAGGGCTTGGGCTGCAGGGTGGCCAGGGTGCGGTCGTAGAAGCCGCCGCCGTAGCCCAGGCGGTAGCCGCCGGGGCCGTAGCCCACGCAGGGCACGAAGAGCAGCGTAGGCACGATGACCTCGGTGTCCTTGGGCTTGGGGATGCCGTAGGCGTCTTCCTCCATCGGGCAGCCCGGGTACCAGGCGTGGAAGGTCAGGGTCTTGTGCACCTTGTCCACCACCGGCAGGCCGATGCGCCGGCGCTGGGGCTGGTCCAGCAGCTCGCCGTCCTCCTTCCAGCGGTGCAGGGCCGGCAGGGGATCGAACTCGCCCTTGATCGGCCAGTAGGCGCCGATGACGAGGTCGGGCCGGCCGACCAGCCAGATGCGCATCACGCGCTGCAGCAGGTCCGACCGGACGAGGCGGTCCGGGAGGTTCAGACGGGCGTCCAGCAGCTGCTGGCGAAGCGCCCTCTTGGCGTCCGACTTGTCCATAATTCCCCGATGTTGTTCCGATCGATTTTGACAGGGTTCGCCCTGCTGCTGGCCAGCACCGCCCAGGCGCAGCCCGAGGCCCGGCCCGACCCGCGCGGCGACGCCGCCGCCCAGGAAATGGCCCAGGTCTTCCGCCAGGGCCAGGGCGCGGCCCAGCGCCAGCGCCTGACGCAGCTGCTGCCCGCGCTGCGCGGCCACCTGCTCGAGCCCTGGGGCGCGTACTGGGAGCTGCGCGCGCGGCTCGACACGGCCACCCCTCAGGAGGTGCAGGACTTCCTCACCCGCTGGGCCGGCACCTACCAGGAAGACCGCCTGCGCAATGACTGGCTGCTGCTCCTGGGCCAGCGCCGCGACTGGACCAGCTTTGCCGCCGAGATCGGGCGCTTCCGCATGAACGACGACCCGCAGGTGCGCTGCTACGCGCTGCTGGTACGCCAGCTGCGCGAGGGCCCCAGCGAGGCCATCGCCGACGAGGTGCGCCGACTGTGGTTCGCGCAACGCGATTCGGAAGACGCCTGCACCACCGCCGCCCGCGACCTGCTGGTCGAGCCCAAGTCACCCCAGCGCGCCGCCGGCCTCACCCCCGACGACGTCTGGCGCAAGGCCCGCCTCGCCGCCGAATACAACAGGCTGCGCATGGCCCAGGATGCGGTGACCCTGGTGGCGCCATCCGCGGTGTCCCAGGTGCAGCCCGCCCTGGCCCAGCCCGCGCGCTACCTCGACGGTCGCGTCGTCGCCGGCTCCAAGGTCCGCAAGGAGCTGGTGGTGCTGGCGCTGGCGCGTCTGGCCGCCACCGACCCGCAGGAGGCCGCCAGCCGCCTGGACCGCAAGTGGGCGGTGCACCTCACGAAGGAGGAACAGGCCTGGGCCTGGGGCGCCATCGCCCGGCAGGCCGCGCAGCGCCTGGCGCCGGAGGCCCTCGCCTTCTACGCCCGCGCCGGCCGCGGCGCCGAGCTCACCGACGAGATGCTGGCCTGGAAGGCCCGCGCCGCGCTGCGCACCACCCCGGCGCCGCAATGGGCCACGGTGCTGGAAGCCATCGCCGAGATGGCGCCGGCCATGCAGCAGGAAAGCACCTGGACCTACTG
>CAZCTU010000220.1:0-602 GCA_964501495.1 uncultured Ramlibacter sp. | reverse complement strand
GCGCCCGCGCCCTGCTCGCCTCTGCCGGCCCCAACGCCGAGGCCGACCGGGCCGAGGGCCGCCGGCTCCTCACCGCCCTGGCCTCGCCGCGCGGCTTCTACGAGCAGCTGGCCCTCGAGGACCTGGGCCAGCGCATCACCGTACCGGCACGGCCCGCGCCGCCCACGGCCGCCGAGCGCGAGGCGGTGCGGCGCGACCCGGGCCTGCAGCGCGCGCTGCACGCCATCGCCATCGGCCTGCGCAGCGAAGGCGTGCGCGAGTGGAACTACACCACCAACCTGGCCCGCCCGGGCGGCCTGCCCGAGCGCGAGCTGCTCGAGGCGGCGCAGCTGGCCTGCGAGCGCGAGGTCTGGGACCGCTGCATCAACACCAGCGAGCGCACCCGCGCCGAGTTCGACGCGGAGCAGCGCTTCCCGCTGCCGATGCGCGAGAGCGTGGTGCGCCGCGCCCGCGAGATCAGCCTCGACCCGGCCTATGTCTACGGCCTGATCCGCCAGGAGAGCCGCTTCGTGATGGACGCCCGTTCCCACGTCGGCGCCTCGGGCCTGATGCAGGTCATGCCCGCCACCGCCCGCTGGACGGCGCGCAAGATCGGCCTGGCC
>CAZCTU010000219.1:0-3483 GCA_964501495.1 uncultured Ramlibacter sp. | reverse complement strand
GCGCTCGACGAGGTGGTGCAGATGATGGGCGGCCTGGCCTACATGACCGGCCGCCCGGGTGACCCGCTGCGCGCTGGCACCAGCGTCAATGACATCATGGGCGGCATGTTCGGCGCCATCGGCGTACTGGGCGCCCTGATCCAGCGCGGCATCACCGGCCGCGGGCAGGAGGTGCAGAGCGCGCTGTTCGAGAACAACGTCTTCCTCGTCGGGCAGCACATGCTGCAGTACGCCATCACCGGCAAGCCGGCCGAGCCCATGCCCAATCGGATCTCGGCCTGGGCGGTGTACGACGTGTTCACCGTCAAGGACGGTGAGCAGATCTTCCTGGCGGCGGTGAGCGACGCCCAGTGGCACACCTTCTGCGAGGTGCTGGGCCTGGCCGACCTCCGCGCCGACCCGGCGCTGGCCACCAACAACCTGCGGGTGCAGGAGCGTCCGCGCCTGCTCGCCACCTTGCGTGAGCGCCTGGCCGGCTTCGACGCCGCCGACCTGGCCGCCCTGATGGAGAAGGCGGGCCTGCCCTTCGCCCCGATCCGCAAGCCCGAGGACCTGTTTGACGACGAACACCTGCTGGCCACCGGCGGCCTGGCCGACGTCGTCCTGCCCGACGGCGATAAGGCCGGCCAGACCGTGAAGACCACGCTCTTTCCCCTGACCCTGGACGGCGGCCGCCTCGGCGTGCGCCTGCAGCCCCCGCGCGCCGGCGAGCACGGCGAGGAGTTGCTGCGGTCCATCGGCTACGATTCGCAGGAAGTGGCTCGCCTGCGCGAACAGGGCGTCACGCTCTGACCTGCCCCGAGCCCGCAACACACTGAAATGGAGACAACCTTGAAGACCGCTTCCTTCTCGCTCACCCGCCGCTGGCTGACCGGTTCCCTGGCCGCCTCGATGGCCGCCGCGCTGCTCGCCCCCCTGGCCGCCCAGGCCCAGAGCGGCACCATCCGCTTCATCCTGCCCAATGCCACCGGCTCGGGCGTGGACGCCATCACCCGCGCCGCCCAGCCGGCCCTGTCCAAGGCGCTGAACGCCAACGTGGTGGTGGAGAACCAGGCCGGCGCCGGCGGCGTGGTCGGCCTGCAGGCGCTGACCAAGGCCGCGCCCGACGGCAACACCCTGGCCATCGTCTCGAATAACGTGGTCATCTTCCCCAGCGTGCTCAAGTCGCTGCCCTTCGACATGCCGGGCGACTTCACCCCCATCGCCCAGATCGGCAGCACGCCCATGGTGCTGGTGGTCAATCCGTCCAAGGTGCCGGCGACCAACTCGCGCGAATTCATCGCCCTGCTCAAGTCCAAGCCGGGCCAGCTGAACTTCGGCTCCGGCGGCAACGGCACCATCCTGCACCTGGCCGGTGAAATGGTGCTGGACGCCTCGGGCACCAACGCCCGCCACATCCCCTACAAGGGCGTGGGCCCGATGGTGACCGACCTGCTCGGCGGGCAGATCGAGTTCGCAGTGGCTGCCCTTCCCAGCGTGCAGCAGCACATTCAGTCGGGCGCGCTGCGCGCCATCGGCATGCTGTCCAGCCAGCGCACCCAGGCCGCGCCCCAGATCCCCACGCTCGCCGAGCAGGGCCTGGCCAACTTCTCCGCCGATGCCTGGTTCGCCATCATCGGCCCCAAGGGCATGAGCCCGGCGCTGGTCAAGCGCACCCATGACGCGGTGGTCGCGGCCTTCAAGGACCCGGTCGTGATGGAGGCGATGGCCAAGCAGGGCAACACCATCAACATCAGCACCACCGAGCAGGCCCAGGCCGCTTTCCGCAGCGAGTTGGTGCGCTTTGGCAACCTGGTCAAGAAGGTGGGCCTGGAGCCGCAGTGAAGCCCCTGCGCCCTCTGTGAAAAAGCCCCGCATCGCGGGGCTTTTTCATGGGCGGAGGCCTGCCTGGAGGCGCCGGCTCAGACCGGGTAGGTCCCCGGCAGCAGGATGTCGGCGCTCACCTTTCGCACGTCGGTGCGGCCGCAGAAGGCCATGGTGAGGTCCAGTTCCTTGTGGATGATCTGCAGCGCCTGGGTGACGCCGGCCTCGCCCATGGCGCCCAGGCCATAGAGGAAGGCGCGGCCGATGTAGGTGCCCTTGGCCCCCAGTGCCAGGGCCTTGAGCACGTCCTGGCCGGAGCGGATGCCGCCGTCCATGTGCACCTCGATCTTGTCGCCCACCGCATTCACGATGGCCGGCAGCGCCGAGATGGAGGAGGGCGCGCCATCGAGCTGGCGCCCGCCGTGGTTGGAGACGATGAGCGCGTCGGCGCCGGACTGGGCGGCCAGCTTCGCGTCCTCCACGTCCTGGATGCCCTTGATGATCAACTTGCCGCCCCAGCGGCTCTTGATCCACTCGACGTCGTCCCAGGAGAGTCCCGGGTCGAACTGGCTGGCCGTCCAGTCGGCCAGCGAGCTCATGTCGGCCACGCCCTTCACATGGCCGACGATGTTGCCGAACTGCCGGCGCTTGGTGCCCAGCATGCCCAGCGTGGGCTTGGGCGGCGCCGACAGGCCGTTCTTGATGTCCTTGTGGCGCTGGCCCAGGATCTGCAGGTCCAGGGTGAGGACGAGGGCCGAGCAGCCGGCGGTCCGGGCCCGCTCGATCAGGCTCTCGACGAAGCCGCGGTCCCGCATCACATAG
The DNA here is from genome assembly GCA_964501495.1 of uncultured Ramlibacter sp. Classification (GTDB taxonomy): domain Bacteria; phylum Pseudomonadota; class Gammaproteobacteria; order Burkholderiales; family Burkholderiaceae_C; genus Ramlibacter. Next base: position 858 of record CAZCTU010000219.1, on the reverse strand, counting down.
AGCTGGAACCAGAAGGGGTGGCGGCCGGTCTCCTGGGCCACGTCCTCGATCGAGCAGATGCTCATGGTCGAGAGGGTGAAGGGCACGCCGAACTTCTTGGCCGCGCGGGCGGCGAGGATCTCGCCGTCGGCATGCTGCATGCCGGTCAGGCCCGTGGGCGCGATCGCCACCGGCATCGCCACCTCCTGGCCGACCATGGTGCTGCGGGTGCTGCGGCCTTCCATGTTCACCGCGACCCGCTGGCGCAGCAGGATCTTCGCGAAGTCGGAGGTGTTGGCGCGGTAGGTGCCCTCGGTCCAGGAGCCGGAGTCGGCATAGTCGTAGAACATGCGCGGCACGCGGCGCTGCGCGAGCTGGCGCAGATCCTCGATGGTGGTGATGACGCTCATCGGCAGGTCTCCTCGTCTTTTTGCCGATGGTAGCCGCCGTGCGTCGGGCCAGCGGGCAGGAAAGACCCTAGGAAGGCTCCGTTCGGGCCGGCCTCAGCCCAGGCGCGCCTGATGCCGCGCCACCTGCGCCCGCACCTGGGCCGGCGCGGTGCCGCCCAGGGTGTTGCGGGCATTGAGCGAGCCCCGCAGGGACAGCACCTCAAAGACGTCCTGCCCGATCGCCGGGTTGAACTGGCGCAGGTCGTCCAGCGAAAGCTCGGCCAGGTCCACGCCGCGGGCGCTGGCAGTCTTGACCGCGTGGGCCACCACCTCGTGGGCGTCGCGGAAGGGCAGGCCCTTCTTCACCAGGTAGTCGGCCAGGTCGGTGGCGGTGGCATAGCCCTTGAGGGCGGCGCGCTCCATGGCTTCGGGCTTGACGGTGATGCCGGCGGCCATCTCGGCGAAGATGCGCAGCGTGTCCTTCAGCGTG
>CAZCTU010000218.1:0-3506 GCA_964501495.1 uncultured Ramlibacter sp. | reverse complement strand
GCTCCGGGACATCGCGCCAGCGCTCGGAGAGGATGTCGCGCACGCCATCCAGCACGGCCAGCACCGTGGTGAAGTCCTCGCCGCCCTCGCCTTTTTCCTTCTTCACGAAGGCCTGGGCCTCGACCTGCGGGTCGAGCGTGGGGTCGGCGAAGAGCCTGTCGGCCAGGGGTTCGATGCCGGCCTCGCGGGCGATCTGGCCCTTGGTGCGGCGCTTGGGCTTGTACGGCAGGTACAGGTCCTCGAGCTCCTGCTTGGTGGGCGCGGCCTGGATGGCGGCCTCGAGCTCGGAGGTGAGCTTGCCCTGCTCGCGAATGCTGGCCAGGACGGTCTCGCGGCGCTCTTCCAGCTCGCGCAGGTAGGCCAGGCGGGCCTCGAGCTCACGCAGCTGGACGTCGTCGAGGCCCCCGGTGGCCTCCTTGCGGTAGCGGGCGATGAACGGAACGGTGGAGCCCTGGTCAAGGAGCAGGGCGGCGGAGCGGACCTGCTCCTCACGGACTTTGATCTCGGCGGCAATTTGCCGGACGATGCGTTGCATGCGCGGGGACTCTTTCGCGGGGTCTGTCGAGGGGAAACGGTTGAGTTTGCCACAGGGCCGAGGGGCCGAATTCCCCTTCGCGCAGCGATCAGCCACCCCTTCGGGAGTGGGACACGCCGGGCAGGCGGCACGCGCCCTGCGACTACAGCGCCGGCGCCACGGCCTTGTGAAGAATCGGCGCCCTTTCCACGCCTGCCGACTGGAGTGGCCCATGCGCCTGCGCACCTTCTTCCTTCTTCTGGCCGTCGCCGCGGTGGCGGCCCTGGCCTATCTGAACCGGGCCGAGGTCCTGCGGCCGGCGACCCTGGACCTGGGTTGGACCCAGGTGCAGGCGCCCCTGGCGGCGGTGCTCCTCGGGCTGCTGGGCCTGGCGGTGCTGGTCAGCCTGGCCTCGGGCGCGGCCCTGCGCGCCCGCCACCACCAGCGCGAACAGGAACTCGCGCAGAACCTGCAGTCGCAGCGGGACCTGGCCGACCGGGCCGAGGCCTCGCGCTTCACCGACCTGCGGCAGGCGCTGGACACCCACCTCAAGGACACCCGGCAGCGCGAGAACGGCATCTCGGCCTCGGTCGAACAGGCGCTGATGCGCCACCAGCGCGAGACCCGCACCCAGCTCGAGGGCCTGCACCGAGCCATGGGCAGCCGGCTCGGCGAGATGGAGGCGCGGCTCGAAGCCCGGCTCGACGCCCTGGGCCCGGGCCGCAACGGCTGGACCTCCAGCGCGCCGGCGACGTCCGCGACGCAGGAAACCGGACAGGCGGCGACCTGGGTGGAACCGGTGGAGCCGCTCTCACAGCCGATCGCGGTGGCCGGCGACCCCGCTCCGACACCTCGGCGTTGATGGGCAGTGATCTGGCCACGGTAAATCTGGCAGCTGGCCCAGCCCGATTCCGGCGCCCATTGCCTAGGATGGCTGTCCCGTCGCACGAATGGAATCAGCGAGCCATGCGGATTGCTCAAGACGCCTCCCCACCGATCCATCGCCTCGCCGTGATCCCGCGCCGCCCCCGCGGTCTGACGGAGGCAAGGCCGCACGAATGAGCGCGGACCTCGGGCCACAGATCGAGAGCCGCATACACATCGTGCGTGGCCAACGGGTGATGGTTGACGTGGACCTGGCCGGCCTTTACGGCGTCCCGACCAAGCGGCTCAACGAGCAGGTCAAGCGCAACCGGGAGCGGTTTCCCGTCGACTTCATGTTTCAACTGACCCCGTCCGAGAAGACCGAGGTGGTCGCAAATTGCGACCACCTCGCCAAGCTGAAGTTTTCCAGGGCGCTGCCGTTTGCATTCACCGAGCATGGGGCCATCCAGGCCGCGAATGTGCTCGCCTCTCATCAGGCCGTAGAGATGGGCATTTACGTGGTTCGGGCCTTCATCCAGTTGCGAACGGCTGCTTCCCTGCATGCCGACCTGGCCGCGCGTCTGACCGACCTGGAGCGCAAGACCGAATCACTTGCGGCCTCGCAAGAGGCGTTCAGCCAGGAGACGCGGTGGCAATTGCGGCAACTGGTCGACGCACTGCGCGGCCTCATGACCCCACCGGATCCCCCGAGAAGGCCGATCGGCTTTGTGACGCCCGCAACACGTAGCCGATGCGCGGGAAGTGCACATGCACCGTGCCCGCACGCGGGTCGGCGCGGCGCAGGGTGTAGTGGGTGCGGGTGGCGGCCACCAGTTCGCCCTCGGTCGCCTCCTGGCCAAAGGACTCGGGCGCGACGGTCACCCGGCTGCCGAGGGCGATGCCATGGTCGTCCTGGAAGGCGCTGTTGACGAGGAAGTTCTCGCCCGGGCCCAGCGGCTCGGCGCGTTCGGCCACGGTGATCGCGTCCTCGGCCGAGAGCCGCTCGCTGCGGCCATGGCCCAGGGCGGCAATGCGGTCCATCCACTCCCCCACCGCTGGCGTGGCGTCGAGGATGCCGGCCAGGGCCGGCACCCGCTCGCGGGTGAACCACAGCGAGTGGTAGGTGGCCAGGTCGGCGACGCAGGGCTCGGCGCCGAAGAGGAAGTCATGCTCCTCCACCATGCTCGCGATGCGGCGCAGGTAGGAGCGGTAGGCACTGGTCGCGTCCGCCGGCCGCAGCACCGTCATGTTGGTGCGCATCGCCTTGCGGTCGCTGGCGAAGGCCTGCAGGGCCTCCGGCGGTGCGCCGGCCATGGCCTGGGCCATGCCGGCGGGCTGGAAGTTGTAGGCCATGGCGGCCCAGAACAGCGGGCCGTCGGCCCACTGCGCGAAGACGCGGGAGACGCCGCGCAGGTGCGGCGGGTAGAGCGTGGGCTCGGGCTGCAGGTGCTCGAGCACGTCGCAGATCAGGGCGGTGTCGCAGTAGATGTCGGCGCCGATCTGCAGGATGGGCGTGCGCCGGTAGCCGCCGGTCAGGGCCTGCACCTCGGGCTTGGGCAGGATGGCCGGCACCATCACCGAGCGCCACGCCATCTGCTTCATGCCGAAGGCAATGCGCACCTTCTCTGAGAAGGGAGAGATCGGGTAGTGATGGAGGATGGGTTCCACGTTCAGGCGCATGACATCTCCCTCGCAGGACGCAGGCGGGACGCAGGGCCCGCCCGCCGATCAGACCAGCTTGACCAGCTGCTTGCCGAAGTTGCGGCCCTTGAGGAGGCCGAGGAAGGCCTCGGCCGCGGACGCCAGGCCCTGGGCGACGGTTTCACGCGGGCGCAGCTTGCCGCTGCCCACCAGCTGGCCGAGCTCCTTGAGCGCGTCGGGCCAGACCTCCATGTGCTCGCTCACGATGAAGCCCTCCACCCGCAGGCGGTTGGTGAGGATCATCTGCGGGTACTGCATCGGAATCGGCTCGCCGTTGTAGCCGGCGATCATGCCGCAGACCGCGATGCGGGCGAAGGCGTTCGTGCGCATCACCACCGCGTCCAGGCACATGCCGCCCACGTTCTCGAAGTAGCCGTCGACGCCGTCCGGGCAGGCCTGCTTGACCGCCTTGGACAGGGAGATCGCG
>CAZCTU010000217.1:0-3515 GCA_964501495.1 uncultured Ramlibacter sp. | reverse complement strand
CTCGTCGGCGACCGGGCGGATCTCGCCCAGCTGCAGCTTGGGCGGCACCTTCTTGACCTTGGCCCAGCCCAGCGCCTCGAGGATCCGGATGTAGACCCAGCCGATGTCGAACTCGTACTTCTTGACCGAGAACTTGGCCGAGGTGGGATAGGTGTGGTGGTTGTTGTGCAGCTCTTCGCCGCCAATGATGATGCCCCAGGGCGAGATGTTGGTGCTGGCGTCGGGCGCCTCGAAGTTGCGGTAGCCCCAGTAGTGGCCGATGCCGTTGATGATGCCGGCGGCGGTGATGGGGATCCAGAGCATCTGCACCGCCCAGACGGTGGCGCCGATGGCGCCGAACAGGGCGATGTTGAGAATGAGCATGAGCGACACGCCCAGCGCGCTGTGGCGGGTGTAGACGTTGCGCTCCATCCAGTCGTCCGGGGTGCCATGGCCGTACTTGGCGATGGTTTCCTGGTTCTTGGCCTCTGCGCGATAGAGCTCGGCGCCGCGCCAGAGCACGGTGTCGATGCCGCGGGTCTGGGGGCTGTGCGGGTCTTCCTCGGTCTCGCACTTGGCGTGGTGCTTGCGGTGGATGGCGACCCACTGCTTGGTCACCATGCCGGTGCCCATCCACAGCCAGAAGCGGAAGAAGTGCGAGGGGATGGGCCCCAGGTCCAGCGCGCGGTGCGCCTGCGCGCGGTGCAGGAAGATGGTGACGGCGGCGATGGTGATGTGCGTCGTCGCCAGGGTGTACAGCACGATCTGCCACCAGGACAGGTGCCAGAGTCCGCGGGCGAAGAGGTCGATGACCGCGTTGAGGACGGGCCAATCGGGGAGCACGGGAAGCATCATGGGGTCGGGGTTATCCGTGAAAGGCAAACCTCACGATTCTAGAGGTCGAGGCCTGACCGCACCAGAGCCATGAGAACCATTGGATTCACTTGGCCCTGTCCTGGATCAACTTGGACACAAATTCGGTGGCGTAGGGGCCCCAGGCCAACTCCGTCAGGCCTCAGGCCTTCTCCGCTTCGCCTCAGGGCCGCTCCCACACCGCGGCGAAGAAGCCGTCGGTGCCATGGCGGTGCGGCCACAGGCGCAGGTGGTCGCCGCTGCACAGCGACTGCGCGTCGGCGAGCTTGAGGGGCGCCAGGGCCTGGGCCGCCGGCACCACCTTCCAGCCGGGCTCGGCGGCGGCAAAGGCCTCGGTGATGGCTTCGTTCTCCGCCCGCAGCAGGCTGCAGGTGGCATAGACCAGGCGGCCTCCGGGCTTGAGCAGGCGTGCCGCGCTGCGCAGGATGGCCAGCTGCTTGACGGTGAGCTCCTCGACGGCCTTGGGGGACTGCCGCCACTTCAGGTCGGGGTTGCGGCGCAGCGTCCCCAGGCCCGAGCAGGGGGCATCGACCAGCACGCGGTCGATCTTGCCGGCCAGGCGCTTGATGCGGTCGTCGCGCTCGTGGGCGATGGCCGCCGGGTGGACGTTCGACAGGCCGCTGCGCGCCAGGCGGGGCTTCAACGCGTCGAGCCGGTGGGCCGAGGTGTCGAAGGCGTACAGGCGCCCGGTGCTGCGCATGGCCGCACCCAGGGCGAGCGTCTTGCCGCCGGCACCGGCGCAGAAGTCCACCACCATCTCGCCGCGCTTGGGGTCGACCAGGGCGGCCAGGAGCTGCGAGCCCTCGTCCTGCACCTCGATCGCGCCGCGGGTGAAGGCGTCCAGCTTGGTCAGCGCAGGCTTGCCCTCGAGCCGCAGGCCCCAGGGCGAATACGGCGTGGGCTGCGAGGCGATGCCGGCCGCCTTGAGCTCCTTCTGGATCTCCTCGCGCTTGGCCGACAGGGCGTTGACCCGCAGGTCCAGCGGTGCAGGGGTGTTGAGCGATTCAGCCAGGGCCATGAACTTGCCGCCGACCTGGTCTTTCAGCGGCTGCACCAGCCATTCGGGGAGGCTGTGGCGGTGGCGCTCCATCAGGTCCTCGAGGCGCACCGCATCGCAGGCGTCGAGCCAGTTCTTCTCGGTGTCGTTCAGGGCGCCCTTGAGGAAGTCGCGCGGACCGGCGAAGCCCAGGATGGCCAGGCGCCGCTCGCGCGGGCCGCTGCCCGAGGGCGCGAAGTGCTCGAAGCGCAGCTTGTGCCGCAGCACGGTGTAGGTGGTCTCGGCCAGGGTGGCGCGCTCGCGCGGGCCCAGCTGCCGGTGGTCGCGGAAGTAGCGGGAGACGACCGAGTCGGCCGGGTGGTCGAGCTTGAGCGCGAGGCCGACGAGTTCGGCGCAGGCGTCGAGCAGGGCTTTGGGGTGCATGGGGTGTCCGGAAATTCGGGGAGAAGGCTAGGCCTCAGGCCGAAGCGACCTCGGAAGGCAGGCGCGCCAGCAGGTGGGCCACGGCGCGGGGGTAGATCTGGTGCTCCTGGGTCAGCACGCGGGCGGCCAGGCTGTCGGGCGTGTCGTCCGGCAGCACCGGCACCACCGCCTGCTCGAGGATGGGGCCGTGGTCCAGTTCGGCGGTGACGAAATGCACGGTGCAGCCGTGGATGCGCACGCCCTCTTCCAGCGCCCGCTGGTGGGTGTGCAGGCCGGGAAAGGCCGGCAGCAGCGAGGGGTGGATGTTCACCAGGCGGCCGGCGTAGCGGTTCACAAAGCCGGGGGTGAGGATGCGCATGAAGCCGGCCAGCACCACCAGGGCGGGCTGGTGGGCGTCGATGGCGGCGGCGAGCTCGGCCTCGAAGGGCTCGCGGCCTGCGTGCTGCTTGTGGTCCACCACCGCGGTGGCGAGGCCCATCTCGCGGGCCAGGGCCAGGCCCTTGGCGTCGGGGCGGTTGCTGATCACGGCGGCCACGCGGGCACCCAGGCGGGCGGCCCAGTCCTCCTGGCGGGCGGCGCGGGCGATGGCCACCATGTTGGAGCCGCCGCCGGAGATCAGGATCACGATGTTCTTCATGGAAGGGGGGATTATCCGTGTCGCCCTCCGGACATCTCCCGACCGAGAGAAAAGAACGACCGTGCTAAAAACAGGGAATCTAAGGAGACCTGCCCCATGGACCTGGCTTTCACCCCCGAACAACAGCGATTCCGCGAGGAGATCCGCGCCTGGGTGCGCGAGAACCTGCCCGCCGAGATCGCCCACAAGGTGCACAACAACCTGCACCTGACCCGCGACGACATGCAGCGCTGGGCCAAGATCCTCGGCACCAAGGGCTGGCACGGCCACGCCTGGCCCAAGCAGTTCGGCGGCCCGGGTTGGGACGCGGTGCAGCGGCACCTGTTCGAAGAGGAATGCGCCCTGGCCGGCGCGCCGCGCGTCATCCCGTTCGGCCCGGTGATGGTGGCGCCGGTGATCATGGCCTTCGGCACGCCCGAGCAGCACAAGCGCTTCCTGCCCGGCATCGCCTCCGGCGAGGTGTGGTGGAGCCAGGGCTACTCCGAGCCGGGCTCGGGCTCGGACCTGGCCAGCGTCAAGACCCGCGCCGAGCGCCAGGGTGACAAGTACATCGTCAACGGCCAGAAGACCTGGACGACGCTCGGCCAGTACGGCGACTGGATCTTC
>CAZCTU010000216.1:0-3545 GCA_964501495.1 uncultured Ramlibacter sp. | reverse complement strand
AGCCAAGAGCGAGCCCAACTGCCCCGCCACATCGGCCCGCACGAGTGCCCTGCGGGAATTCCTCGCCCAGGCCACCGGCTCGGTCGCGGCGAGCGGGATCAAGCACGCCTTGCGGAGTGCGGGTCTGTCTGGCGCCGTGGCCGGGGCAGTCTGGATGGGCTCAGGTCTCGCCGCCGCAGGCTGGCGGGCGCTGTCGCTCTCCGAGCGCGCGCTGGCCGGCGCGCCGGGGCGTGCGCACTGGGCCTGCCGCCTCGCACTGGCCGCCCTGCCCCTGGTGGCCGCGAGCGTGGTGACGATGACCCTGGACGCGGAGGATGCACCGGAAGCGGTGCTTCTGTTCGCGGGCGGACTGGTGGAGCGCAGCGTTCGCGACCTCACCGCTCACGCACTGGCCAGCTGCCTGCCCCGGGGGGAGATGACGCACCCGGAGGGCGGGGGCATCGCACCGGCGCTCAGGACGCACATCGAATGGGCACGGGCCATCCAGGCCATGCCCCGTACCTTCGTCTGCGCCACGCTGCAGGTGGGCCTGGCCCTCGGACTTGCGCCGGCGGTGGGAGAAGGATTCGCCGCTCGCGCCGGAGCCCAGGCGCTGGGCTCCGGGCTACTGGAGGCGGCACGAGGCGTCATCAACCATCAGGCCACCGAGGACCATGCACGTCTCCATGGCCTGGTGGTCAGGCCCCATGCCGGCCAGGGCGTGCAGCATGCCCTGACCCGGGCAGCCGACGTCTGCTGCCTGCGCGAGACCTTGGCCATCCCTTCCGAGATCATCCAGATGCTGGCAGGATCACAAGCGACGGCAGGAGGCCAGGCCGCCATGGCCCTGGGCCTCGGGGCCCTCAAGGGCTTGGGTGAAGCGCGGACCGCCTTGGTGAACCTGGGCCGCGCGGCGGGTGCACGGTCACATTCGCAGCTGGAACGCAGGCCATGGCCCGCGACCGAGCCGAGCACTCAGACCCCGACGGTGACCACCGTGACTCCCACCCGGACGACGGAGCCGCCGCTGGAAGCCGCCGGGTCCGACCTCAGCCCGGTGCCCCCGCCGGCGTGACCTCCCAGTGCTGGATCACCCGCTCCTGGGGGTCCACGCTTTCCAGCCGCACCCGGAAGCCCCACAGGCGCGCCAGGTGCTTCACCACCTCGCGGGCGCTCTCGTGCAGGGGCTTGTCGTCCTGGCGGGTGTGCCGAAGCAGGAGCGAGCGGTCGCCGCGCAGGTTGACGTTCCAGACCTGGATGGCCGGCTCGCGGAAGTTGAGGTCGTACTGGCGAGCCAGGGCCTCGCGCAGGTGGCGCCAGCCCGCCTCATCGTGGATGGCCGAGACCTCCAGCTCGCTGTCGTTGGCGTCGTCCACGATGGAGAAGAGCCGCATCTCCCGCATCAGGCGCGGCGAGAGGTACTGGCCGATGAAGCTCTCGTCCTTGAAGTGCCGCATCGCATGGTCCAGGGTGGTGAGCCAGTCGCTGCCGGCGATGCCGGGAAACCAGGCCCGGTCCTCGTCGGTGGGCTGCTCGCAGATGCGGCGCAGGTCGGTGAACATCGAAAAGCCCAGCGCATAGGGGTTGAGGCCGCTGTAGCGGGGGTCGGTCACCCCGGGCTGGAAGATCACGTTGGTGTGCGAGGCCAGGCACTCGAGCATGAAGCCGTCGGCCAGGCGCCCCTCCTCGTACAGGGTGTTGAGGAGGGTGTAGTGCCAGAAGGTGGCCCAGCCCTCGTTCATCACCTGGGTCTGGCGCTGCGGGTAGAAGTACTGCGCCACCTTGCGCACGATGCGCACGATCTCGCGCTGCCAGGGCTCCAGCAGCGGCGCGTTCTTCTCGATGAAGTACAGCAGGTTCTCCTGCGGCTCGGCCGGAAAGCGGCGCACGGCCTCTTCTTCCGGGCGGTCGGCACGGCGCGGCAGCGTGCGCCACAGGTCGTTGACCTGCTGCTGCAGGTAGGCCTCGCGCTCCTTGCGCCGCGCCTCCTCCTGCGCCAGGGTGATCTTCTGCGGACGGCGGTAGCGGTCGACGCCGTAGTTCATGAGGGCGTGGCAGGCGTCCAGCACCTCCTCCACCGCGTCCAGGCCGTGGCGCTGCTCGCACTCGGCGATGTAGTCGCGGGCGTAGACCAGGTAGTCGACGATGGAGCTGGCGTCGGTCCACATCCGGAACAGGTAGTTGCCCTTGAAGAAGCTGTTGTGGCCGAAGCAGGCATGGGCCATCACCAGCGCCTGCATCGGCAGGGTGTTCTCCTCCATCAGATAGGCGATGCAGGGGTCCGAGTTGATGACGATCTCGTAGGCCAGGCCCATCTGCCCGCGGCGATAGCGCTTCTCGGCGGCGATGAACTGCTTGCCGTAGGACCAGTGCCGGTAGTTCACCGGCATGCCCACCGAGGCATAGGCGTCGAGCATCTGCTCGGCGGAGATCATCTCCAGCTGCACCGGGTAGGTGTCGAGGCGGTAGCGGGCCGCGGTGTCCCGGATCGCCTGGTAGTAGGTCTCGATCAGGTCGAAGGACCAGTCGGAGCCCGAGGGCAGCCGGCGGTCCGATGCCGGCGCGACCTCAGGGTCCACCGGGGGCTTCGGCGACGGCAGCAGGAGCGGGCGGGGGTCGATGTCCATGTCAGGCGCTCCCGGCAGGCGTCTTGCGGAACAGGTCCCGGAACACCGGGAAGATCTGCTCCGGCGCGGTGATCTTCTGCATCGCGAAGTGCGGATGCCCCTCGCGCAGGCTGCTGTACTCCTCCCACAGGTTCTGGTCCTCGTCGGCCACCTGCACATAGGCGAAGTAGCGCACCAGGGGCAGGAGCTGGCGCGAGAGCAGCTCGCGGCACTTGGTCGAGTCCTGCTGCCAGTTGTCGCCGTCGGAGGCCTGGGCGCCGTAGATGTTCCACTCGCTGCCCATGTAGCGCTCGTGCACGATCTGGTTCATCAGGGTGAGCGCGCTCGAGACCACCGTGCCGCCGCTCTCAGTGGCGCGGAAGAACTCGTCCTCGGTCACCTCCGCCGCCTGCGTGTGGTGGCGGATGAAGACCACCTCGGTCTCGCGGTAGTGCCGCGAGAGAAAGAGGTACAGCAGGATGAAGAAGCGCTTGGCGAGGTCCTTGCGGGCCTCGTCCATGGAGCCGGAGACATCCATCAGGCAAAACATCACCGCCTTGGAATTCGGTTGGGGTTCTCTCACCCGGTGCCTGAAGCGCAAATCGATCGGGTCAAGGAAAGGCACCCGCGCCAGGCGCTGGCGCAGGGCCTCGACCTCGGCACGGGCGCGCTCCACGTCGGCCTCGCAGGCGCCCGGCTGCTCCAGCAAGCGGGCCAGCGAGGCCTCGGCCTGCCGCAGCTGGCGCCGCGGTTCGCCGCCCATGGCGATGCGCCGGCCCAGGGCCACGCGCATCGAACGCACCACGTGCAGGCTGGTGGGGTTGCCCTCGGAGACGAAGCCGGCGCGGCGCAGCTTCCACTCGGGCACTTCGGCCAGGAGCCGGGTGCGGATCATCCGCGGTAGCGCCAGGTCGTCGAAGAAGTAGTTCATGAACTCCTCCCGCGTGATGCGGAAGGTGA
>CAZCTU010000215.1:1460-3553 GCA_964501495.1 uncultured Ramlibacter sp. | reverse complement strand
AGACCCCATGAGCAGGACGCCCAGGACGATGTTGCCCGAGTAATCGAAGACCGGCGCTGCCAGTGCGTTCACGCCGGGCGTGGGGTTGCTGATCGAGCGTGACAGCCCATGCCGGCGCACCTCGTCGAGCTTGGCCTCCACCTCCTGTGGCTTGAGGGGACGAGCGATGTCCGGGCCCAGACGCTTGTAGTCTTCCTGCATCGACTTCTCGATCAGTGCCTGGGGCAGATAGGCGGCGAAGAGCCGGCCGGTGGCCGTACCCGCCAGCGACATCACCGTGCCCGTGCGCAGGTTGACGTGCAGCGGGTAGACCGGGTCGATCAGCAGCACGATGGTGGGGCCCAGGTTGCCCCAGACCGCCAGCGCCACGCTGTGCTGCGTGCGCTCGGCCAGTGCTTCGGCGAAGGGCGTGGCCTCGCGCACCGGATTGAGCATGCGAAGGCTCGCCAGTCCGAGCTGGATGGCGGTGGGCCCCAGGCCGTAGTGGCCGGTGGTGGCGTCCTGCGTGACCAGGCCCACCTTGCCTAAGCTCACGAGGTAGGGATGGGCCTTGCCCGCGGGCATCCCGGCGGCCTTGGCCAGGTCCCGCAGGGCCATGGGCCGGCCGTGCGCGCCTAGCGCCAGCAGCAGCTGACCGCCCACCTCGATGGACTGGATGCCGCGTCGCTCCTTGGCGGTGTCGGACGTCATGGCGCCTCCCGTGCGCGTGTCGGTGTTGTCGATGGCAAGCCGGCATTGTTCAACCGGATGGCCCCGAGCGGTCGAGGGTTAACCATTAATCAATCGAAGAAGCGTTCGCCATAAACTAAATCCGAGAGTCGGGGCGTCTGACCCCGCCGGAGGAGCAGCGATGGCTGGAGAGATGAACGTGGACGTGCTGGTCGTCGGCACGGGAGCGTCGGGCATGTCGACGGCGGTGACCGCTGCGTCGCAGGGCCTGAAGGTGCTGGTGGTGGAGAAGGCGCCGGTGTACGGCGGCACCACCGCGCGCTCGGGCGGCTGGCTCTGGGTGCCCGGCACCCACCTGGCCACCGAGCAGGGCCTGCACGAACCGCCCGGCGCGGCCCGCGCCTACCTGAAGGACCAGGCCGGTACCCATTTCGATGCCGAGCGGGTCGAGGCCTTCATCGAGAACGGGCCCAAGGCCATCGAGTTCTTCACCCGCCACACCTGCGTGCAGTTCGACATGCCGCCGGTCTTCCCCGATTACCACGCCGAGGCGCCGGGCGGCCTGCCGGGCGGGCGTTCGATGGTCACACGCCCCTTCGACGGCCGCGAGCTCGGCGAGCGCGTGAAGGACCTGGCGCCGCCGGTGCCCGAGCTGACCGTGTTCGGAATGATGCTCGGCTCAGGCAAGGAGCTGTGGCACTTCCTGCGCGCCTTCAAGTCCTTCGAGTCCTTCTTCTTCGTCGCACGGCGCCTGGGCAAGCACCTGATGGACGTGCTGCGTTACGGGCGCGGCATGACCCTGACCAACGGCAATGCACTGGCTGGCCGTCTGGCCAAGGCCGGGATGGACCTGGGTATTCCGGTGTGGCTGTCCTCGCCGGTGTTGCGCCTGGTGAGCGAGGGCGGCCGCGTGGTGGGCGCCGTCGTGCAGCACGAGGGCCGCGAGGTGCAGGTGCGCGCGCAGCGCGGAGTGGTCCTGGCTTGCGGTGGTTTTCCGCACGACATCGAGCGGCGCCGCCAGCTGTTTCCGCACACCCCCACAGGCCGTGAGCACTACACGCCATCGCCTACGCCAAACACCGGCGACGGCCTGAAGCTGGCCGAGGCGGTGGGGGGCTGGGTCGATCCCACCATCCCGAACGCCGCGGCCTGGTGCCCCACCTCGCTGGTGCCGCGCAAGGACGGCACGCAAGGCGTGATGCCGCACTTCATCGACCGCGCCAAGCCCGGCGTGATCGCGGTGACCGCCGACGGTCGCCGCTTCACCAACGAGGCGCTGTCGTACCACGACTTCGTGCAGGACCTGGTCAAGGCCTGCAAGGCCCGCGGCCAGAGCGACTTCAGCGGCTGGCTGGTGTGCGACCACAAACACCTGCGCGAATACGGCCTGGGCGCGGCGGCACCGTTCCCGCTGCCGATCGGCC
>CAZCTU010000215.1:0-1450 GCA_964501495.1 uncultured Ramlibacter sp. | reverse complement strand
CCTCCAGCGCGGTGCCACGCTCTCGCAGCTGGCCACGGTCATCGGTGTGCCCGCTGACACGCTGATGCAGCAGGTGCAGGCCTTCAACCGCGACGCGGCCACTGGCACCGACAGCCAGTTCGCCAAGGGCAGCACCGCCTACAACCGCTACCAGGGCGATTCGCTGGTCAAGCCCAATCCCTGCATGGCGCCGATCGAGCAGGGTCCGTTCTACGCGATCCGCATGGTGGTGGGCGAGATCGGCACCTTCGCCGGCCTGGCCACCGACGCCTCCTGCCGCGTGGTCACGCGCGATCGCGCGGTGGTGCCCGGTCTCTATGCGGTGGGCAACGACGCCGCCAGCATCATGGGCGGCAACTACCCCGGCGCCGGCATCACGCTGGGCCCGGCGGTGACCTTCGGCTACGTGGCCGGCATGACGCTGGCCCGCGCGGGCGAGCAGGCGCCGGCCGTGAGCGCCGCGCCCCCGCTGGCGATGGCCGCCTGAGCGCGCAGGCCATATGGACATCACCTCCCTTCAAGCACCGCCCGTTCTGGCGGGGCGGCTGGCCCTGGTCACCGGAGGCGGCCAGGGCAATGGCCGCGCCATTGCCCGCGGTCTGGCGCGCGCCGGCGCGCGCGTCGTGGTCACTGACCTGAACCTGCAGACCGCCACTGCGGTGGCCCGCGAGATCGAGGCCGAGGGCGGACACGCCTGGGCCTACGCCCTGGATGTGGCCCGCGCCGCCGATTGCCAGGCGCTGGCCGAGCGGGTGGGGCGCGAGGTCGGCCCCATCGACCTGCTCGTGAACAACGCGGGGATCATCATCCGAGAGGGGCTGGACAGCCCGCAGGTCGTCGCCAACATGGAACGCATGATGGACGTGAACGTCCTGGGCACCTTCCAGCCTACGCAGGCCTGGCTGCCGGCGCTGCGCTCGACCCGTGGGTGCGTGATCAACGTCGCCTCCATCGCCGCGTCGGCCGGCCTGCCGGGCACTGTGGGCTACTCGCCGTCCAAGGGCGCGGTGAAGCTGCTCACGCAGTCGATGGCGGTCGAACTGGCCAAGGACGGCGTGCGCGTGAATGCGATCGCGCCTGGCGTGATCGAGACGCCCATGACCGCCGTGACCCGCAACGCACCCGAGAAGCTGGAGAAGTTCATGGCCCGCACGCCCATGGGGCGGGTGGGGCAGGCCGAGGAACTGGTCGGCCCCGTGGTCTTCCTGGCTTCTGCGATGGCCTCCTACGTGACGGGCGTGACCCTGCCCGTCGATGGAGGCTTCCTGGCCGCGTGAGCGGCCGCCACCCGTGTTCCCGTCCCGAGCCTTGCGCTCACCTATCGAGAAAGAAGGAGACAGCATGAAGTTTGTATCGATCCTCCGGCGCAGCGTCCTCGCTGCGGGCCTGGTGGCGGCCAGCCTGGCCAGCGCCCAGGACATCAAGCTGGGCTACAACGGCGACCTGTCCG
>CAZCTU010000214.1:0-3561 GCA_964501495.1 uncultured Ramlibacter sp. | reverse complement strand
TCGCCGTAGGCCTCGAGCTTCTTGGCGCCGATGCCGCTCACCCCGCCCAGGGCGTCCAGGCTTCGGGGCCCCAGGGCGGCGACGGCCGCCAGGGTGGCGTCCTGGAAGATCATGAAGGCCGGCAGATTGTGCGATTTGGCCACCTCCGCGCGCCAGGCGCGCAGGGCCTCGAAGCGGGCCTGGGCCTCGGGCGCGAGGTTGGCCACCAGGGCGCTGGCCACCGGCCGGTGCGCGCCGCTGCGGCGGCCCTTGCCCACTGGCGTGGCCACGCTCTCGCGCAGCAGCACCTGGCGCTCGCCGCGCAGCACCGGCCGTGAGTCGGCGGTGAGCTGCAGGGTGTTGAAGGCCTGCGAGTCCACCGCCAGCGCGCCGATGGCGATCAGCTGGCGCATCACCCCGCGCAGCTGCGCCTCGGAGAACGCGCTGCCCTTGCCGAAGGTGCTGGTCTTGTCGTGGCCGTACTGCTTGACCTTCTCGGTGGCCTTGCCACGGAGCACGTCCATGATGTGCCCGCCGCCGAAGCTGATGCCGCTCATCTCCTGCACCCGGTAGATGGTGGACAGCAGCATGCGCGCGGCCTCGGTGCCGTCCCACAGGTTCGGCGGGTTCAGGCAGTTGTCGCAATTTCCGCAGGGGTGGCTGGCCTCGCCGAAGTACCCGAGCAGGCGCACCCGCCGGCAGTCGGTGGCCTCGGCCAGCGCCAGCAGCGCATCGAGCTTGCCGCGCATGACCTGCTTGAAGTCCTCGTTGGCAGGGCTCTCGTCGATCATGCGCCGCTGGTTGACGACGTCCTGCAGGCCATAGGCCATCCAGGCCACCGCCGGCAGGCCGTCGCGGCCGGCGCGGCCGGTCTCCTGGTAGTAGCCCTCGATGTTCTTGGGCATGTCCAGGTGGGCGACGAAGCGCACGTCGGGCTTGTCGATGCCCATGCCGAAGGCGATGGTCGCCACCATCACGATGCCGTCCTCGCGCAGGAAGCGGTCCTGGTGGCGCTGGCGCACCTCGGCGTCCAGCCCGGCGTGATAGGGCAGGGCGGCCAGGCCCTGGTCGGCCAGGGTCTGGGCGATTTCCTCGACCCGCTTGCGGGACTGGCAGTAGACGATGCCGGCCTCGCCGCCGTGCTCCATTTCGATGAAGCGCGTGAGCTGCAGCACCGGGTCCTTCTTCTCGACGATGGTGTAGCCGATGTTGGGCCGGTCGAAGCTGGAGACGAA
This sequence comes from uncultured Ramlibacter sp., assembly GCA_964501495.1. Taxonomy (GTDB): domain Bacteria; phylum Pseudomonadota; class Gammaproteobacteria; order Burkholderiales; family Burkholderiaceae_C; genus Ramlibacter. Next base: position 2,347 of record CAZCTU010000214.1, on the reverse strand, counting down.
CTGGCGCGCCTCTTCGAGCTGCAGGCGCTCGACGATGTCCTGGCGGGTGAGGGCGTCGGCGGTGGCGGTGAGGGCGATGCGCGGCACGCCGGCGAAGCGCTCGTGCAGCACGGTGAGCGCGCGGTACTCGGGCCGGAAGTCATGGCCCCACTGGCTCACGCAGTGCGCCTCGTCGATCGCGAAGAGCGCGAGCTGCCCGCGCTCGTGCAGCGAGTCCAGCTGCGCAAGGAAACGCGGCGTGGTCACCCGCTCGGGCGCGGCATAGAGCAGCGTGATCTCGCCGCGCAGCAGACGCTTCTCGACCGCGTTCGCTTCCTCGCCGCTCAGCGTGGAGTTGAGGAAAGCGGCCTCGACGCCGGCCTCGTGCAGCGCGCCGACCTGGTCGTGCATCAGCGCGATCAGGGGCGAGACGACGACGGTGATGCCGTGGCCCGCGCGCTGGCGGGCGATGGCCGGGATCTGGTAGCACAGCGACTTGCCGCCGCCGGTGGGCATGAGCACCAGGGCGTCGCCGCCGGCACAGGCATGGTCGATGATGGCCGCCTGCGGGCCGCGGAACTGCTCGTAGCCGAAGACTTCGCGCAGGATGGCCAGCGGCTCGGCGCTGGCGTGGGAGGCGGCGGGGGACAGGGAGGCGAGGGCGGACAAGATACGGTCGATTGTCGCCGCAAGCGCTCGCTCGCCGTGCGCCGGCCTGCGAGATCGGGCTCGGCGGGTACCGTGCCGGCGCCCGCCTTTCTACAATCGGCCCATCATGAGTTCGTCCGCCTACACCCGCGGCCAGGCCCTGCCTGGCATCCTCGAGCGCCGCATCGCCATCATTGACGGCGCCATGGGCACCATGATCCAGCGCTTCAAGCTCACCGAGGCGCAGGTGCGGGGCGAACGCTTCCAGGGCCACGGCAAGGACCTGAAGAACAACAGCGACCTGCTCAACATCACCCGCCCGGACATCATCCGCGACATCCACGAGGCCTTCCTGGCCGCGGGCGCCGACATCATCGAGACCAACACCTTCGGCGCGACCACCATCGCCCAGGACGACTACGAGCTGGGCGCCCTGGCGCGCGAGCTCAACCTCGCTGGCGCCCGCATCGCCCGCGAGGCGGCCGACAAGTTTTCCACGCCGGACCATCCGCGCTTCGTCGCCGGCGCGCTCGGCCCCACGCCGCGCACCGCCAGCATCAGCCCCGACGTCAACGACCCGGGCGCGCGCAACGTCGACTTCGAGCAGCTGCGCGCGGCCTACTTCGAGCAGGTGCAGGCGCTGGTGGAAGGCGGGGTCGACCTGCTCCTGGTCGAGACCATCTTCGACACCCTCAACGCCAAGGCGGCGCTGTTCGCCATCGACGAGCTGTTCGAGCAGACCGGCGAGCGGCTGCCGCTCATCATCAGCGGCACGGTGACTGACGCCTCCGGTCGCATTCTCTCGGGCCAGACGGTGACCGCCTTCTGGTACAGCGTGCGCCACGCCCGGCCCCTGGCCGTCGGCCTCAACTGCGCCCTGGGTGCCGCCCTGATGCGGCCCTACATCCAGGAGCTCGCCAAGGTCGCCCCCGACACCTACATCAGCTGCTACCCCAACGCCGGCCTGCCCAACCCCATGAGCGAGACCGGCTTCGACGAGACGCCCGAGGTCACCGCCCGGCTGCTGCGCGAGTTCGCCGCCGAGGGGCTGATCAACATCGTCGGCGGCTGCTGCGGCACCACGCCCGAGCACATCGGCGCGATCCGCCAGGCGGTCTCGCCGCTGGCCACGCGCAGCCTGCAGCGCCCGTACTTCCAGCGCGACGCGGCCTGAGGGCGTCGGCCCGTTAAAATGCGCGCACTCAAGGAGCGTTGCAGCGGTGGCCCGGTTTTCCCGGCCCGGTCCCGTCAGGCTTGAGTCGACCCAACCGCGCTCACCTCGCTTTTTCGCCGCGCTGCCCCTGGCACCGGCCCCACTTCAGCAGGTGAGTCATGACGACCTCCCCTTCCGCCGCCGCATCTTCATCCGCCAGCGCTTCGGGCGCCACGGCCGTCGCGCCCATGCGCCTGGCTGGCCTCGAGCCGGTCACCCTCGGCGACCAGGCCCTCTTCATCAACATCGGTGAGCGCACCAACGTCACCGGCTCCAAGGCCTTCGCCCGCCTCATCCTGAACAACCAGTTCGAGGAGGCCCTGGCGGTGGCCCGCCAGCAGGTGGAGAACGGCGCCCAGGTGATCGACATCAACATGGACGAGGCCATGCTCGACAGCAAGGCGGCCATGGTGCGCTTCTTGAACCTGATCGCCAGCGAGCCCGACATCGCCCGCGTGCCGATCATGGTGGACAGCTCCAAGTGGGAGGTGATCGAGGCCGGCCTGC
>CAZCTU010000213.1:0-3576 GCA_964501495.1 uncultured Ramlibacter sp. | reverse complement strand
TCGATGAAGGAGGGCCACAGCGGCTGCGCCATGCCCTGGTGGTGGCGGGCGAGGCGGGCCTTGTAGTCCGCCAGGCGCTCGGGCTGCTCCTGCGCGAGGTTGCGGCGCTCGGTCGGGTCGGCGGCGAGGTGGAACAGGAAGTCCTTGCGCGGGCGGCTGGCCGAGATCAGCTTCCAGCCGTCCTCCTGCATCGCGCGATAGTCGCCGCTGCGCCAGAACAGGGGCCGGCCGGGTGGCTTGGGGCTGTTCATCTGGGCCAGCAGGTCGACGCCATCGATGGCGGGCCCGCCGGGCGGAACCAGGCCCGCGGCGGCCATGGCGGTGGGCACGATGTCCAGGTGGTGCGCCGGCGCCGCCTGCCGGGTGCCGGCGGCAATACGCGCCGGCCAGTGCGCGATGAAGGGCACGCGGATGCCGCCCTCGAAGAATGACAGCTTCCAGCCGCGATAGGGCTTGTTGGTGTCGGGGATGCCGATGTAGCCCGGGGCGCCGTTGTCGCTGCTGAAGATGACCAGGGTGTCGCGGTCCAGGCCTTCCTCCTTCAGCGCCTGCATCACCCGGCCCACACTGCGGTCCACCGAGCGCACCATCGCGCCATAGACGCGGCGGCGGTGGTCGGGGATGTGCGCCATGGCGTCGTAGTCGGCCTTGCTGGCCTGCAGCGGCGAGTGCACGCCCCAGTGGGCCAGGTACAGGAAGAAGGGGCGGTTCCTGTTCGCGCGGATCGCGTTGACCGCCTCGTCGGTGAAGTAGTCGGTGAGGTACTTGTTCGGCTCGAACCACTTGCCGCCGTTGTAGCTCACGCCAAAGCGCATGTTGGGCCAGAGAAAGCGGTCGATCGGGTCGAACTCGAGGTAGGCATTGACCACGTCCGGGGAGTTCTTGGGCAGGTAGAGGCCGCTCTCCATGAAGATGGTCTCGTCGAAGCCCTGGGCGTTGGGCCGCATCTCGGGCGTGCTGCCCAGGTGCCACTTGCCGATGTGGACGGTGTGGTAGCCCTGGGGCTTGAGGCGCTCGGCCAGGGTCACCTCGGAGCCGGGCAGGCCGAGGTCGTTGAAGGGCTTGGCCTCGCGGGCGAGTTTCTGGTCGATGAAGGGCGGCGGGTCGCTGTCGTACAGCATGGGCGCGACGCGCGCCATCGCGCCGGGGGTCGGCGTGAACTCGACGCCGTAGCGCCAGGGGTAGCGGCCGGTGAGGAGGGCGGCGCGCGAGATGGTGCAGACCGCGCTGCCCGCGTAGCCGTTGTCGAAGCTCGCGCCGGCCCTGGCCAGGGCGTCGATGTTCGGCGTGGTGATGCCGTCATGGCCGCCGTTCATGCTCAGGTCGTTGATCCCCATGTCGTCGGCCAGGATCACGATGACGTTGGGCGGGCGCTTGCCGGGCGCCTGCTCGGGCTGGGTGGGCCCGGCCTGCCAGTTCGTGGTCTGGTAGGGGCCGCGCGGGTAGACGATGTCGGTGTACCAGCCCAGCGAGTACATCAGGATCGTGAGCCGGTTGGCCCAGGCCAATCCGCCCAGGATGGTCAGGGTGAGCAGCGTCCACAGCAGGATGCGTTTGAGTTTCATGTCTCTTGTGTTCTTGTCCTGTTCTGCGTCGGCCGATCGCCAGGGCCTCAGGCGCTGGCGGCCTCGTCGGCAAGCCTGGCGGTCGTGGCCGCAGGCAGAGCCTGCTGGCGCAGCTCGCGCCGCAGGATCTTGCCGACCTGGCTCTTGGGAAGCTCCCGCATGAACTCTACCTCGGAAGGCACCTTGTACCCGGTCAGGTGACGGCGGCAATGCGCGATCAGGTCCTCGGCCTGCAGGGCCGGGTCAGCGCGCACCGCGAACAGCTTGACCCGCTCGCCCGAGTGCGGGTGCGGCACGCCTACTGCCGCGACCTCGCGCACGCCGGGGTGCAGCATGGCCACGTCCTCGACCTCGTTGGGGTACACGTTGAAGCCCGAGACCAGGATCATGTCCTTGAGGCGGTCGACGATGCGCAGGAAGCCCCGGGCGTCCATCACCGCCACGTCGCCGGTGCGCAGGAAGCCATCGGTGGTCATGATGCGCGCGGTCTCTTCCGGGCGCTGCCAGTAGCCGGCCATCACCTGCGGGCCGCGCACGCACAGCTCGCCGGGCTCGCCCAGGGGCACCGGCCGGCCCTGGTCGTCACGCAGCGAGACTTCGGTCGAAGGCATGGGCAGGCCGATGGAGCCGTTGTGCTCTTTCAGGTCCAGCGGGTTGCAGGTGACGGTGGGCGAACACTCGGTGAGGCCATAGCCCTCGACCAGGGGCTTGCCGGTCTTCTCCTGCCAGCGCCGGGCCACCGCCTGCTGGATGGCCGCGCCGCCGCCAATGGCGAAGCGCAGGCGAGAGAAGTCCAGCCTGGCGAAGTCCGGGTGCAGGGTCAGGTCGTTGAACAGGGTGTTCACCGCCGGCATGCCGGTGAAAGGATGCTTGGTCAGCACCTCGATGAAGCCCGCGGTGTCGCGCGGGTCGGCCACCAGCACATTGGTGCCGCCCATGCCGATGAAGGACAGGCAGCTGCCCAGCGCGAACACGTGATAGAGCGGGATTGCGGTGATGCTCACCAGCGCCTCGTCGGCATCGAGGAAGGGGTCGCTCCACACCTTGCCCTGGCGGGCGTTGGCCAGGATGTTGCGGTGCGTGAGCATCGCGCCCTTGGACACCCCGGTGGTGCCGCCGGTGTACTGGAGGAAGGCGAGGTCTTGTGGGCCCACCGGCACCGGGTCCAGGGTATGCAGGCTGCCCTGGTCCAGCGCCTCCAGGAAGCCCACATGGCCGGGGAGCCGGTAGGGCCGCACCAGCTTCTTCACCCGGCGGACCACGAAGTGTGCGAGGTGCCGCTTCCAGCCCGGCATCATGTCCGCGAGGCCGGTGACCACCACCTTTTTGACCTCGGTGTTCGCGATGACCTTCTCCAGCACGTGCGCGAAGAGGTCGACTACCACCATCGCGGTCGCGCCGCTGTCCTGGAGCTGGTGTTCCAGCTCCCGCGGGGTGTACATGGGGTTGACGTTGACCACCACATAGCCGGCGCGCAGCAGGGCGAACAGGCACACCGGGTACTGCAGCAGGTTGGGCATCATCAGGGCCACCCGGCTTCCCGGCGGCAGCTTGATCTCCTGCTGGAACCAGGCCGCGAGGTCGCGGGTCAGCCCGTCGAGTTCGGCGTAGGTGAGCGTCGCGCCGGTGGCGCCGCTGATGAAAGCGGGGCGGCGCGGGTAGCGGCCCACGGCCTCGAGGAAGTAGTCGCCGATCGACACCAGGTCGTCCAGCGGAATGTCCGCCGGCACGCCGGGCGGGTAGCTCTGAATCCAGGGTCTGTCCATGGGAGGCCGGCCTTGTGCTGAGTTCAATACACAAGTGTACTGACGCCCCTGGAAATGGCCAGTCGCCCTGGAGTCAGGGGGGATCCAGACAAACCCTAGGGGTACGAGGCGCAGGCGTTGCACGAGGTCCGAACCGGTTTCGCCCCGCTGCGTCGGGAAGGGGTCCGCGTATGGGATACAATGTGGGCTTCCGCGGGAATAGCTCAGTTGGTAGAGCGCAACCTTGCCAAGGTTGAGGTCGCGAG
>CAZCTU010000212.1:0-3578 GCA_964501495.1 uncultured Ramlibacter sp. | reverse complement strand
CTGCGCTGGCTGCGGCGTTGCGACGGCCGGCACACCCGCGCCCTCGCCCACGGGCGCCGCAGGCAGCGGCGCCAGGGTCTGCGGCGCGGCCGGCGCAGGCGCCGGTGCCGTGGTCACACGCTGCAGCTGCACGCTGGTATTGACCGGCGTGAAACCCTCCAGCAGGTATTCCAGCACCGTGCGCAGCTGCTCGTTGCCACTCACAGCGGAGGCTGGCGCGTCGGCCGGGCCGCCCGCGCCAGCCACCACCGGCGGCGCCACGGCCGACGCTTCGCCAGCATCCTGGCGCTCGCCCATCGCGGTCTCGGTGATGCGGCGGGTCAGGTCGCCCTTTTGCAGGCCCAGGTCCCGGAACCACAGGATCTTGTCCAGGCCCAGTCCGGCCTTGAACTCGATGTAGCCGAAGGTCTCGAGGATCAGGTCCAGGCCAGCCGCCACGCCGAAGCGGTTGCCGCCGCCGCCACCCAGGACGATGTCCCCGTCATAGGCCGTGACCAGCAGGTCGGAGTCACCGAACAGCTGCAGGTCCCGCAGGGTGCGGATCAGGTATTCCAGCTCGCCGTTGAACAGGATCTCCACGAAGTCGCCGGCCAGGATGTCCTTGCCGGCCTCGCTGTAGATCGCATCCGCGCCAGCACCGCCGATCAGGATGTCACGGCCGAAGCCGCCCCGGATCAGGTCGCGGCCCGCCACCTGCCCGCCCAGGGCGGCCACGTAGGTCGGGTTGAAGTGCTGGCTCAGGAACGCATCAAGCAGCACGATGCCGGTGTCGCCCAGGATGATGTCCCGGCCGTCGCTGTCATCCAGTCCGCTGCCGTCGGCACGGCGGCCCGCCTCGATGCGGTCGTCGCCCGCGCCCCCCATGGCCACCGCCTCGCCGCTTCCGAGCTGGAAGGTGTCGTCGCCGGCGAATTCGTCGCCTTCGGTGACGATGCGGGTCGCCCGGCCATTGGAGGCCTGGTCGATCCGACCCTGGTCGCCCAGGAGGACGGCGCGGCCGTCGCCCAGGGTGACCTCGTCGTCCCCGTTGCCCAGGATGCCCAGCGAGTCCTGGTCCGCCAGGTTGTCGCCACCGGTCCAGCGGTCGTCGCCGCCTAGCCCGGCGCCGGCATCCGTGGCCAGCGCGCGCATCTCCACGACCTCGAAGGTCTGCTCGTCCTGGAGCATCAGGCCCTGGTCGCCCAGGACCCGGCTGGCGCCATCACGCGTGGCCAGGCGGTCGTTGCCACCGCCCAGGATGGCCCAGACGCGCCCATGACCCAGGTCGATGAAGTCGTCGCCCGCATCCTGCGCCAGCAGGTCGGTGGCCTCGAACGAGCGCATGCGGTTGGCGCTGTCGGCATTGTCGAAGACGATGCGCGCCTGGTCGCCCGCCACGTACTGGTCCTGCGGCGCATTCGCCCCGCGGCGGTGTTCCAGCGTCTGGCCGGTGCGCGGGCTCGACGCGACATGGGTCTCCAGGTCGCTGGCCACGCCCTCGTCCTCGGCGCTCAGGACGGTGTCGTCCCCCGCGCCCGCGAGCACCACCTGGGTGCCCAGCCCCAGCACGATGCGGTCATCGCCACCCAGCTCGGCGCCATCGAGGCCGCGTGTGCCGGGCTGGCTCTGGACACGGGACAGGCGGCCGTTGGTGACGTCCACCTGCACCTCGCCGAAGTCGCCCAGGACGACGGAGCGGCCGTCGTGCACGGCGATGACGTCTGCGCCCTCGCCGCCCGCGACGACCTGGCTGCCCGTGGCCAGGCGGATCAGGTCGTCACCGCCACGGCCCGAGGTCCCATGGACCGCCGTGAGGCTCGCCACCGGCGAGCCCGCCCGCGCGGCATCGAAGACCACCGTGGCGTCGTCGCCAGCCACCAGCGATTCGGTCGACAGCGTGGTATCGCTGCGGCGCGCCGAGGCCGCGTCGGCCCCGGCCGCCGTGCCGAGTTCGGCACGGTTGACCAGGGTGTCGGCGCCGCCGCCGCCCAGGATCATCTGGCGCGGCCCATGCCCGAGGACGACATGGTCCGCGCCCACCAGGGGGGCGTGCCAGGTGCCGGCATCGACTTCGGTGTCCGTGACGCTGCTGACGCTGGACAGCCAGTAGGTGTCCGCGTCATAGGCGATGCGGCCCACGTCGGCCAGCACGACGGCATGGCCTTCGTACCCGCGGATGCGGTCGTTGCCGCCCCCGCCCACCAGGACCAGGTCGCCGTTGCCCGCGACCAGGGTGTCGTCGCCGGCATCGGCGACGGTTTCGTCGAGGGTGAACAGGCGCAGGCGCTGGTTCAGCGCGTCCGCCTCGAAGGCCTCCAGGGTCACCTCGGCGTTGTCGCCGAACAGGGTGATGCGGTCGCCCTCCCCCACGTTGGCGCTGGTGGCGGCGCGCGTCGTGGCCACGGGCGCATCCTGCGGCGTCGCGCCAGGCGTGATGTCCTGGCCCACGCGCAGGTCGTCGTTGCCGACGCCGCCGAAGACCAGCTTGTCACCCGTGCCGGCATAGACGGTGTCGTCGCCGCCGGCCAGGCGCACCCGACGGTTACCCAGCTCGGTGGCGTCGGCCGTGCTGGCCCAGTCGATGCGCCACGGGGTGTCGCCATCCACGGTGTCCCCCAGCGCGGGATCCAGCAGGAGCTGGCCGCCGTCGCCGAAGATCACTTCCTGCCCGTCGCCGGTGAGGATGACGTCGTCACCCCCGCCACCGAAGATCACCTTGCTGCCATGGTTGGCCGTGATGCGGTCATGGCCCCAGGCCGTGTCACGGCCGCTGGCCGGCGACTGGTCCTCGGCATCGGCGGTGGCCGCATAGTGCAGGCGCTCCTGCGCGAAGATGTCCACCCGCGTGGTGTCCGTCCAATCCCGGGTGCCGGCGATCTCGAACCACAGCTCCCCCTGGTCGCCGATGGCAATGACACGGCCGCGCTTGGCGCCGGACGGGTCGCCGCCCTGGACCGTGAGGGTGTCGTCGCCGCCGCCGCCGATGACGATGGCATCGTCCATCGCCGAGGTGATGCGGTCGTCCCCGCCCGGGAGGTTGACGTCGGTCAGGATGCTGAAGTAACGCTGCGAGTCGAGCGCCTCGAGGGCCTGCGCCAGCGCATCGCCCGACAGGCGCTGCGCGTAGCGGGCGGCGATCTCGTGGCGCGCATTGGCGGCGCCCAGCACCGTGGCCGCGCGCAGGGTGGCAATGTCACCCACGAAGATCTGGTCACCCGATCCGCTGGTGATGGCCTCGCTGCCCATGCCGCCGATGATCACCGCCCGGCCCGAGCCGATGTCGATGGTGTCGTCGTAGGTGGGCGTGGCCGCCAGCGCGAAGTCGCTGCCCCCGCGGGTGATGACGCCATCGGTGGCGTCCTCGTTCTCCCCGGAGAAGAAGACCATGAGGGTGCGCTCGTCCGCGATGGCCCGGGGATCGAACACGAGGGTCGCGGCGTCGCCAGCCACGAACTGCGTGAGTTCCAGCGCCCGATCGGACGCGGACGCCGCCACGGCCAGCTGGTCGTCCCCCGCGCCGCCGAAGACCACGTGGTGGCCGGCCCCCAGGTCGACCCGGTCGTCGCCGCCGCGATAGAGCAAGGGCTCGTCGCGCACGT
>CAZCTU010000211.1:0-3584 GCA_964501495.1 uncultured Ramlibacter sp. | reverse complement strand
GAGATCAACGTCACCTCGCCCACCTGCTTCCAGGAAATCACCCAGCAGACCGGCTTCGACGTGGCGGCGATGTTCCTCGAGGCGCTCGAGGCGGCGGTCGCCGCCTCCTGAAACCCGGGCGCCGGTCGTCGCCGTGCGGCGCGGCCTGCCGCCTCAGCCCGCGCTCACCCCGTCCACGAACACCCGCAGCTCGCCCGGCGCCATCTGCGTCCATGCCTCGTTGGTGGTCAGCGGCGCGGTGACCACCACCGCCACCCGGTCCTGCGGCGTGGTGAGCTTGGCGAAGTCAATCGACAAATCCTCATCGGCCAGCTGCGCGTGCGCGAAGGGGTGGCGGCGCTCCACGAAGTAGAGGTGGGTCGCGCAATGCGCCCACAGCGCCTCGCCGTTGGACAGGAGGAAGTTGAAGCTGCCATGCCGCGCGATCTGCGGCGCCAGCTCGCGCAGGGTGAGCGTCAATTCGGCCACCGAGGGCAGGGTGGCATGTGACTTGGCCAGCTCCTGCATCAGCCAGCAGAAGGCGCGCTCGCTGTCTGTCTGCCCCACCGGGTGGAAGCTCGCGTGCAGGCGCGGGTGGTAGTCCTTGAGCGTGCCGTTGTGGGCGAAGACCCAGTAGCGGCCCCACAGCTCGCGCACGAAGGGGTGACAGTTCTCCAGCGCCACCACGCCCTCGGTGGCCTTGCGGATATGGGCCACCACATGGCGGCTCTTGATCGGGTAGCGCCGGATCAGCTCCGCCACGGGCGAGGTGGAGGCGGGCTCATGGTCCACGAAGTGCCGCACGCCCCGGCCCTCGAAGAAGGCAATGCCCCAGCCGTCCGAATGGTGGTCGGTGCGGCCACCCCGCTGGGCGAAGCCGCTGAAGCTGAAGGTCACGTCCGTGGGCGTGTTGCAGTTCATCCCGAGGAGCTGGCACATGGCGCCATTGTGACCGCCCCCGGGCGCCTGCCGCCGGCGCGGAGCAGGGGAGGAACCCATCCGTAGTTCTTGTCACGAAGCTGACTGTTGATCAAGAGGTCGGCCATGCAGCAGGAACTGGTGGACATCCGAACGCCCGAGGCGCGCCTCGACGCCTTTCTTCATCACGGCGTGACGCCGGCGCAGATGGCGGGCATCACCGGCGAGCAGCTCCAGGCCATCGAGTCGCTCGCGCTCGATGACTTCGCCGCCGGGCGGTTTGACGCGTCGATGGACCGCTGGGCCTTCCTGGTGGAGCACGACCCCTGGGAGCGCCGCTACCAGGTCGGGCTGGCGAATGCGCTGCAGCGCCTGGGGCAGTGGGAGGCGGCGGGACGTTTCTACGCCCAGGCGCTGCTCTCCGACGCCACGGACGCCCTGTGCGCCTACCGGGCCGGCGAGTGCCTGGGCGCGATGGGCGACCTGGAGGCGGCCCGCGAGGCCTTCGAGGCGGCCATCAAGCTTTCGTGGCTGGCGCCCGAGCATCTCGCCGTGCGTGAGGCGGCCCAGGCCCGGCTGGACCAGATCGCCCAAAGCGGCGGGTGAGGGATGGCATGAGTCCCACGATCGGCAGACCTGGGGCGGTGAAGACCGCCATGCTCGATGTCTCCACGGTTCGATCCGACGCCGAGGTGGACAGTGGGGCGGACTTCTCGCCCAGCGCCGTCGAGGGCGACCCGATGACCGCCAGCCCGTCGCCCCTGAGCGACTCGGGCCGGGCGCAGCTGGAGCAGCAGGAGGCGCTGGCCCATGCCTCGGCGGCGGAGCCACCCGGGGCGCATCCGGTGTCGGGCAGCCGCTACGAAAAGTCGTTCGCCCTGGTCAAGGAATGGGCGGCCCGGCAGGAGGAGGCCGGGCGCGCGGGCGTCGACCTGCACAAGACGTCCTTCTTTCCCAAGCTCCTGTCCACTGGGGCTGCGCTCTTCTCGCTGGCGATCGCGGCGACCTTGACGGTGATGACCGCGGGCGCGGCCGCGCCGCTCCTGGTGATCGCCGGGGTCCGCGCGCTGACCGTCATCGGGGACTGCGCCTGCGCCTGGGAAGACCGCAAGCGCGCCCTCCAGGACCCGCCCGGCAAGCCGCTGCCCATGGGCGCCAACTGCATCGGGAACCTGTTCCACAGCTATTTCACCTCCCGCGGCGACCCGAACGCCACCCGGAACGCGACCCTCGTGAGCCTGGGCGTCACCGTCCTCATGGCCGCTGGCGGCCTGGCCCTGGGATTGCCGCATGCCGCGGGGGAGCTGCTGACGACAATCCCTCGCGTCGGAGCAGAGTTGAGCAGTGTCCTCGGCACCGTGGGCATGGTCGCGCCCACCGTGAAATCTGTCCGGGCCCACCGGGCGATCGACAAGGCGGCGGACGCCGCGATGCGGGAGATGCTGCTTCAGAGCAAGGCGGAGGCCCGTGAGAATGCCGAGGCCCTCGCGCCGGAATTCATCACCTTCTGCGCACAGGTCAAGGCGGAATTCGACCAATTGGGCGGCACGGGCGCGCGGCACGACGAGGTGCAGGCTGCGCTCGAGACCTTGCTCAATTCGGCCAGACCGGAGCTGGCAGCCGCGACCAACGTCGCGCCCCGCACTGCGAGCGCGCACCAGGTGGGACCGGCCGCGGCCTTCAAGGCCGTGGCAGATCTGGGACGGAGCATCGATTCGGTCGCGCACACCGGGCTGGCGGCGTGGGCATCGGGGGTGCTGTCGCTGCTCCTGAAGCTTTGATCGGCCCCAAAGGCCGGACGTCCCAAAACCAGAAGGCCCAAAGACCCAAAAACCCGATCGCCCGATCGCTCAGGCAGCCCCTGCGCAGCGCGCGCAGATGCAGGCCTGGTTCCGCGCCGCCTCCGGGACCCGCCCCAGCAATTCAGCGCTGAAGTCGACCCGGGTGCACCAGCAGGGCGGCTGCGGCTGGCCTGTGGCGCGCTGCGCCTCCATGGCGCAGCCGTTGGGGCCGCCGCACAGGGGGCAGCGGGAAGGGTCGACGCGTTCTGCGTCACCCTCCGGGCGCGTGCCCGGGGGCGTGCTTGGCGTGTCGCTTCCCGCCACGGCGGCCTTCTTCAGGCGCCGGCCTTGGCCTTCTGGCGCCAGGCGTGCAGCAGGGGCTCGGTGTAGCCCGAGGGCTGGGCCTCGCCCTTGAACACCAGGTCCAGCGCGGCGCGGTAGGCGTAGCTGGTGTCCCAGTTTCCGGCCATGGGCTTGTAGAGCGGGTCGCCGGCGTTTTGCTGGTCGACCACGCGGGCCATGCGGCGGAAGGTCTCGTTCACCTGGGCGGCGGTCACCACGCCGTGGCGCAGCCAGTTGGCCACATGCTGGCTGGAGATGCGCAAGGTGGCGCGGTCTTCCATCAGGCCCACGTTGTGGATGTCGGGCACCTTGGAGCAGCCCACGCCCTGGTCGACCCAGCGCACCACATAGCCCAGGATGCCCTGGATGTTGTTGTCCAACTCCTGCTGGCGGTCGGCGGCGCTCCAGTCGGCCTTGGCCACCACCGGCACCTGCAGCAGGCCGTTGAGGATCTCGTCGCGGACGCTGTCGATGGAGGTCTTGGCCAGTTGCTTTTGCACCGCGAACACGTCGACCTGGTGGTAGTGCATGGCGTGCAGCGTGGCGGCGGTGGGCGAGGGCACC
>CAZCTU010000210.1:0-3609 GCA_964501495.1 uncultured Ramlibacter sp. | reverse complement strand
CCCGCTGGACATGACCGGTGTGCACCCCGAGACCTACCCGGTGGTCGAAAAGATGCTGTCCCAACTGGGCAAGCCGGTGCAGGAGGTGATGGGCCGGGCCGAGATGCTCAAGACCCTGCGCCCCGAGCTGTACGCCAATGAGCAGTTCGGCGTCATCACTGTGCGCGACATCCTCTCCGAGCTGGAAAAGCCCGGCCGCGACCCGCGCCCCGACTTCCAGGTCGCCCGCTTCAACGACGGCGTGGAGGAGATCGCCGACCTGCGCGAGGGCATGGAGCTGGAGGGCACGGTGAGCAACGTGGCCCAGTTCGGTGCCTTCATCGACCTGGGCGTGCACCAGGACGGCCTGGTGCACGTGAGCCAGCTCTCGCACAAGTTCGTCAATGACGCGCGCGAGGTCGTGAAGACCGGCGACATCGTCAAGGTGCGGGTGCTGGAGGTCGACGTGGCCCGCAAGCGCATCAGCCTCACGATGAAGCTGGGCGCGCCGCAGGGGCAGGGCGGCCGTCGCGACGGCCAGACCCGTGGCGGCGACAACCGCTTCGAGCACGCCGGCCGCGGCCAGCGCGCGCCCGCGCCGCAAAAGCTCGACTCGGCGATGGCTGGCGCCTTCGCCAAGCTGCAGGGTTTGCGCAAATAGGGCTCGCAAGACCCGCAAGCGCCAGGTCTCCACGTCGTTTCGCCTCAACCCGGACATGAACAAGCCCCGCGCTCTCCGCCTCTACGCCGGCCCCGCCGCCCGCCGCCACATCGAGCGGCACGGGCTGCAGGCGGCCGACATCGGGGTGGTGCCGGGCGCAGCCGGCGGGCCCAAGGGCCTGATCCTCGGGCCGCTGGACCAGTTCATCTTCGGCCGCTGGCTGCCGCAGTCGCAGCACACGGTGCACCTGGTGGCCGCGTCCATCGGCGCCTGGCGCATGGCCACCGCGTGCCTGGATGACCCCGAGGCCGCCTTCGCCCGGCTCTCGCACGACTACATCCGCCAGCACCACGAGCCGCCCCCGGGCCGCAAGATGCCGACGGCCGACCAGATCTCCGAAGGTTTCGCCGAGGGCCTGCGCGTCTTCTACGACGGCCGTGTCGGCGAGATCCTCGCGCATCCGCGCTACCGCCTGCATGTGGTGGTCTCGCGCGGCCGCCACCTTCTGCGCCGCGAGCATCCGGTGGGGACGCCCCTGGGCTTTGCCGGCGCCTTCCTGGCCAACGCGGTCCACCGCAGGGCGCTGGGCGGCTGGCTGGAGCGCACGGTGTTCTCCAAAGGCGACGGCAGCGCGGACCTGGGTCTGCTGCCCTTCGCCACGCAGGACTTCCGCACCCGGCAGCTGGCCCTCACCGAGGCGAACTTCCACGCGGTGGTGCAGGCCAGCTGCTCCATCCCCTTCTTCATGCGGGCGGTGAATGACATCCCCGGCGCGCTGCCCGGCGCCTACTGGGACGGTGGTCTCACCGACTACCACCTGCATCTCGACTACCGTCCGCCGCAGGACCCCGGACCGGGGCAGGGCGGGGTGGTGCTCTACCCGCATTTCCAGAAAAGCGTCGTCCCCGGCTGGCTGGACAAGGGCCTGCGCTGGCGGCACCGCGCCAGCGGCTTCCTGGACCACGTGCTGGTGCTGGCGCCAGACCCGGCCTGGGTGGCCACACTCCCCAACGGCAAGCTGCCCGATCGCACCGACTTCACCCGCTACGGCCTGGACTTGGCGGCTCGCGTCGATGCCTGGACCCGCGCGGTGGACGCTTCGCGCCAGATGGCCGAGGAATTCGAGGCCTGGCTGGCCAACCCCGACCCGGGACGGGTGGAGGCCCTGTGAGGCTGGCGGGGGTGTCTACCCCGTCCTCGACCCCCGCTCACCGCGAGCGCATCCCCGGCTGGGACCTGCTGCGCGGCCTGTGCGCCCTGGCCGTCATGTCCTACCACCTGCTCGGTTGGCAGGACATCGTCCACCTCTCGCCCCTGGGGACCTACGGCGTCTATCTGTTCTTCCTGCTCTCCGGCGCGAGCATGGCCTACGTCTACGACGCCGACCGCGTCGCGACCTGGGGTGGCGCCTGGCGCTTCCTCCTGACCCGCTGGTTCCGGCTCGCGCCCCTCTACCTGCTGGCCTGTCTGGCCTTCCTGGCCATGCTGGCGGCGCGCAACGGCTTCTGGGCCTCCGAGATTCCCTACCGCCTGGCCCTCAACGCGAGCTTCGCCTTCGGCCTGCATGACCCGACCACCTGGGCGCTGGCGGTGGGCGGCTGGTCGCTGGGCATCGAGTTCGTGTTTTACCTGGCCTTTCCCTTCCTGATGCAGGCAGCGCGGACCGGTGTCGGCCGCTGGCTCGCGCTCGCGGCGCTGGTCGGGGTGCAGGCCGCCTGGATCGACGCGACCCTCGGCCGGGACGGCTTCGACGCCGCCATCACCGCCTACCACCAGGTCCCGGCTTTCGGCGCCTGGTTCTTCGCCGGCTGCCTGGTCGGCCAGGCCCGGCGGGAGCAGGGTGCCTGGCGCGGCCGGGGCCTGTCATGGACGGTGGGCGTGCTGGCCTGGGGAGGCCTCGGCCTGCTCCTGGTGGCCGCCACGCTGCCCACGCAGGGGGCGGAGCTGCTCGGATGGCGGGGCCTGCTCATTCCGCTGGCCTGCGCGCTGGCGGTCTGGGTGAGCGGCCAGGTGCGGGTGGAACGGCCCTTCGCGCTTGCCCTGGCCGACCTGCTGGGGCGTCTGACCTACGGCGTGTACCTGATCCACCCGCTGGTGTACTTCGGCTTCGCCTGGTTCGTCTGGCCCGGCGCGCAGGAAGCCGCGGCCGCCAATCAGACGGTGGGCCTGGCGATTGCGGTGGCGGCGGGCGGGGTCACTTGCGTGCTGGCGACGCAAGGTTATCGCTGGGTCGAAGCGCCGTTCCAGGACCTGGCCAAGCGCCTCGTGCGAAGGGGCTGAATACCGCGCCGGCCTCCCCTCGGCGGGCTTGTCCCTTCGCCGGCCTCAGAGCGACTCGGCCAGGATCGCCTCGTATTCGTCCGCAGTGGCGATGCGCGGGTTGGTCTTGTGGCAGTGGTCAACCAGGGCGCCCTGGATGATCTTGGGGAACAGGTCACGGGACACGCCCATCTCGCCCAGGCCCTTGGGCAGGCCCAGGCGGGCGTTCATGTCGCGGATCGCCTCGGGAATGTCGCCGGCCGAGGCCAGGCCCATGGCATGGGCCATGCGCTCGAGGCGCTTTTCCTTCCTGATGGAATCGGCCTGGGCATTGAAGCGGATCACCGCCGGCAGGAACATGGCGTTGAGCGTGCCGTGGTGCAGGCGCGGGTCGGCGCCGCCCAGGCTGTGCGAGAGCGAGTGCACCGCGCCCAGGCCCTTCTGGAAGGCGAGGGCGCCTTGCATCGAGGCGCTCATGAGGTTCAGGCGCGCCTCGCGGTCGCTGCCGTCCCGGGTGGCGCGCTCGATGTGGCCCCAGCCCCGCTCGAGGCCGTCGAGCGCGATGCCGTCGGCCGGCGGGTTGAAGGCCGGCGCCATGAAGGTTTCCATGCAGTGGGCGATGGCGTCCATGCCGGTGGCGGCCGTCAGCCAGGCGGGCAGGCCCAGGGTCAGCGCGGGGTCGAGGATGGCGGCCTTGGGCATCAGGTGCC
>CAZCTU010000209.1:0-3618 GCA_964501495.1 uncultured Ramlibacter sp. | reverse complement strand
TGACCACGTAGCGGTCGTTCTCGAAGTACTCGTCGTGCTTGTCGAACTTGCCCGCCACCGGGGTGAGGGCGCGGACGATGTCCTGGGCCACGGAGGGCTTTTCGGCGATGACCAGTGTCTTGCTCATAGGTGTCTGCTGCGGGCCCGGGTGCCTGTGCGGCCCGGGGTCCTCGGGTTGTTTCTACAATCGTGCCTCTCGCGCGTGCGCGCCTGCGCGCCCGCACACACATGCGTACGCGCGCATGTGCACTATTCAACTTAACAGGTTTTCAGGCCATGCCTACAAAAACGCCGGCCCGGGGCCAGGCTACCCAGCCCGCCACCGCCGCCGCAGGGAGAAGAATCCAGGTCCGCCGCTCCGGTGTCCACGGCCGGGGCGTGTTCGCCCTGCAGGATATCGCCGAAGGCGAAACGATCATCGAATACGTCGGCGAGATCATCACCTGGAAGGAGGCGCTGCGCCGCCACCCCCACGACCCGAAGGACCCCAACCACACCTTCTACTTCCACATCGACGACGGCCGCGTCATCGACGCCCTCCACGGCGGCAACTCCTCGCGCTGGATCAACCACAGCTGCGACCCCAGCTGCGAGGCCGACGAGCAGGAAGGCCGGGTCTTCATCAAGGCCCTGCGCAACATCCACGCCGGCGAAGAGCTGAGCTACGACTACGGCCTGGTCATCGACGCGCCCTACACCAAGGAGCTCAAGGCCGAGTACCCCTGCTGGTGCGGCGCGGCCAATTGCCGCGGCACCCTGCTGGCTGGCGAGGGCAAGAAGGAAAAGAAAGAGAAGAAAGAGAAGAAGCAGAAGGCCAAGTCCGCGAAGCCCGAAGCCAGGAAGTCCGAGGCCAAGGGTGCCGATGCCAAGAAGGGCGGGAAAGGCGCCGGCAAAGGCGATGCCAAGCGCGGCGCCACGAAGGATGCCAAAAAGGACGCCAAGAAGGCTGGAAAGAAGGACGGCAAGGCCGGGCGCTGAGCCGCCAGGCCTTTCACTGCCATCGCAGCGAACCGGAGCCCACCACGATGCACTGGCCGGCCGAAGCGATCTGGGAAGCGGTGGCACCCCGCCTGCCGGGCTTCACCGTCGAGATCCTCCCGGAGGTCGGCTCGACCAACACCGAGCTGATGCAGCGGGCCCGCGCCGGCTTCACCGAGCCCCTGCTGCTGGCCGCCGAGCGCCAGACCGCCGGCCGGGGCCGTCTCGGGCGCAGCTGGAACACCACCGGCGATGCTGGGGGCCCGATTCGGGCCGGGGCCGACGTCCCCGCCCTCACGTTTTCCCTGGGCCTGCCGCTCGCCCCGCGCGACTGGTCGGGCCTGTCCCTGGCGGTGGGCTTGGCCGTGGCCCAGGCCCTGGACCCGGCGGCCGAGCGCATCGGACTCAAGTGGCCCAATGATCTCTGGGTGCAGGGCCGCAAGCTGGCCGGCATCCTGGTCGAGACGGTGGGCTTCGCCGCGCCGCGCGACCCCGCCCCCCATGGCCTGCTGGACGGCCTGTACCGGGACGCTTCCCACAAGGAGGCCCCGGCCGGCCGCTACACCGTGGTCGGCATCGGCATCAATGTCGCGCCTCCGGTGGCCGAGGGCCTGTCCACGCCGCCGGCCGCCCTGCGCGACTGGTGGCCCCAGGCCGAGGCCGGCCAGGTGCTGGGCCTGGTGGCACCGGCCGTGGCCCTTGCCCTGCTCGCCTTCGAGCGCGAGGGCTTCGCCCCCCTGCGCGCCGCCTACGACGCCCGCGACGTGCTGCGTGACCGGCCGCTGCGCCTGTCCGACGGCACCGAAGGCCACGGCCTCGGCGTTGACGCCTCTGGCGCGCTGCAGCTGTCCACCGCGGCCGGCGTGCAGCGCGTCACCAGCGCCGAGGTGAGCGTGCGGCCGGTGGGAGGGGCCTGATGGCGCTGCGCCGGCTCGTGCTGCTGCTGGTGGCCGCCAACCTGGCTTGGCTGGCCTGGGCCCAGGGCTGGCTGCTGCCCTGGGGCCTGGGGCCCGAGCAGCAGGCCGAGCCGCAGCGCCTCGCGCGCCAGCTGCGGCAGCAGGACCTGCGGGTGCTGACCAGCGCCGAGGCGGCCCGCCTGGCCGAGATCACCGCCTCCGCGCCGGCGCGCGCCTGCCTGGTCACCTCGCCGCTGGACGAGGCCACCGTCGCCGCCCTGCGCCGGGCCCTGGCCTCCTGGCCGGCCGGCAGCTGGAGCCTGGACACGGCGTTTGAAGCCGGGCGCTGGATTGTTTACATGGGCAAGTTTCCCGACGCCCGCGCGCTCGAGCGCAAGAAGGCCGAGCTGCGCGCCCGCGGCGTGGTGTTCGAGGCCCTGGGCAACCCGGCGCTGGAGCCGGGCCTGTCGCTGGGCGGCTTCCCCAGCCAGGATGCGGCCAATGCCCAGCTCGAGGTCCTGTCCGCGCGAGGCGTGCGCACCGCCCGGGTGGTGCAGGAGCGGCCCGAGCTGCGCGGGCTGGCGCTGCGCCTGCCGGCGGTCGACGAGGCCCTCAAGCCGCGCATCGAGGCGCTGCAGCCCTTGCTGGCCGGCCAGGCGCTGCGGCCCTGCCGCTGAGCCAACCCTTTCCCTTAGACGAGGCCTGGCGCGACCCGCGCCGCCACCCGGCGCGGCTGCAGTGCAGCGGCCCTGTGGCGGCGATCAGGCCTCCAGCCGGTCCTTGAGCCGGAAGCGCAGGCTGATGCGCGTGCCCGGCTGCGGTGTGCCGGGCTGCATGGCCTCCACCTGGATCTCCGCATGGTGCTGGCGCGCGATCTCGCGCACGATGGACAGGCCCAGGCCCGAGCCATCCACATGCGTGCCCAGGGCTCGATAGAAAGGCTGGAACACGAGCTCGCGCTCGGCCGGCGGGATGCCGGGCCCGGTGTCCTCCACCTGCAGCACCAGCACCTGGCCGAAGGGATCGGCCAGCACCCGGGCGGTCACCACACCGGGCTGCTGCGGGCTCGACGGCGTGTAGTTCAGCGCGTTGTCGACGAGGTTGCTCACCGCTTCCTTGAGCAGGGTGCGGTTGCCCGGGAGCACCACCCCGGCCACCTCGGGCGTGGCGCCCTCGTAGCCCAGGTCCAGGCGCTTGTCCATTGCGCGCGGCAGCGCGTCGCGCACCACTTCCATGGTGATCTCGGCCAGGTTGCAGGCCTGCGTCGGGACGGTGCGTCCGCTGCCCTCGGCTCTGGCCAGTGCGAGCAGCTGGTTCACCGTGTGGGTGGCGCGCACGCTGGCGTGGCCGATCTGCTTGAGTGAACGCTTGAGCTCCTCGGCGTCATGGGCCTCGCGCTGGGCCAGGTCGGCCTGCATGCGCAGGCCGGCCAGCGGTGTCTTGAGCTGATGCGCCGCATCGGCCAGGAAGCGCTTCTGCGTCGCCAGCGAGTCCTTCAGGCGGGTGAGCAGGTCGTTCACCGAGGACACCAGGGGCGCCACTTCCAGTGGCACCGTCCGGTCGTCCAGCGGCGAGAGGTCGTCCGGCTTGCGCGCGCGGATGCGCTGCTCCAGCCGGGACAGGGGCTGGATGCCGCGCACCAGCGCCAGCCACACCAGCAGCACTGCCAGCGGCAGGATGACGAACTGGGGCAGCATCACGCCCTTGATGATCTCGGTGGCCAGCACCGAGCGCTTCTCGCGCG
>CAZCTU010000208.1:0-3643 GCA_964501495.1 uncultured Ramlibacter sp. | reverse complement strand
TACAACCTCACCGTGTTCGAGTTCGTGACCGACCGCCTCGGCTCGCAGGGCACGATCTGCGCCGGTGGTCGTTATGACTACCTGATCGGCCAGATCGGCGGCAAGCCGGCCCCGGCCGTGGGCTGGGCCCTGGGCGTGGAGCGGGTGCTCGAGCTCCTGAAGGAGCAGGGCGCCACCCCGCCGCAGCCGGTGCCCGACGCCTACGCCATCGTCCCCGACGCCGCCGCCATGCCCCAGGTGCTCAAGGCGCTGCAGGCCCTGCGCGCCGCCGGTGTCGCGGTGCAGATGCACGCCACCGGGCCCGAGGGCCTGGGCAGCATGAAGAGCCAGTTCAAGAAGGCCGACGGCAGCGGCGCCCGCTGGGGCCTGATCTTCGGCAGCGACGAGCTCGCCGCCGGCGAGGTGACGGTCAAGGCCCTGCGTGACGGTAGCGGCGCGCAGCAGCGCCAGCCGCTCGCCGACCCGGCCGCCTGGGCCGGCCAGCTCCTGGCCTGACCCCCGGGCCAGCGGCACCCCCTTCGTACAATCCACCGACACTTTTCCACGGACCTTCCATGGCCTCCCATCTCGACCTCGAAGAACAGGAACAGCTTGCCGAGCTCAAGCATTTCTGGAACAAGTACGGCAACCTGATCTCCTGGGTGGCCATCGTCGTCTTCGGCGCGATCGCGGCCTGGAACGGCTGGAACTGGTGGCAGAACCGCCAGTCCGCCCAGGCCTCGGCCCTGCACGGCGAACTCGAGCGCGCGGCCCAGGCCGGCGAGCTCGACCGCGTGCAGCGCGCCCTGGCCGACCTGCGCGAGCAGTTCGGCGGAACCACCTATGCGGCCCAGGGCGGCCTGCTGGCGGCCCAGGCCCTGGCCCAGGGCGGCAAGGCCGACGAGGCCCAGGCGGCCCTGCGTGTGGTGGCCGACAAGGCCTCCGACGAGGGCTACCAGGCGGTCGCCCGCCTGCGCCTGGCCGGCCTGCTGGCCGACGGCAAGAAATACGACGAGGCGCTGGCGCTCCTGGGCGGCAAGCTGCCCGCCGAGTTCGAGGGTCTGGCGGCCGACCGCCGTGGCGACATCTTCCTGCAGCAAGGCAAGAAGGCCGAGGCCCTGGCCGAGTTCCAGAAGGCTCTCAAGGGCCTGGACGCCCGCGCCGACCTGCGCCGCCTCGTCGAGGTGAAGGTCGCGGCCCTGGGCGGCGACCCGGCGGCCGCTGCGACCGCCTCCTCGGCCGCCAAGCCCTGAGGCGGCACCCGGCCTCCTCCGCACACCTCGCGTCCTGCCGCGTCCTCCTCCACCGACACCTGACCCGACCATGTCCCCTCGCTCCTTCCTCCCGGCCCTGCTGGCGGTGACGCTGGCCGGCCTGCTGTCGGCCTGTTCCTCCACGCCCGGCTGGGTGCCTACCCCTTTCGGCAGCGACGGTCCCAAGCCGGCTGCGCTCGCGCCCAACCCCGAGCGGGTCAAGGTGCGCCAGGCCTGGTCGGCCAAGCTGGGCCCGGTGGGCTTCCCGCTGGCGGTGCAGCCGGTGGGCAGCCAGGTGCTGGTGGCCGCGGGCGACGGCACCGTCGCCATGCTCGACGCCGCGACCGGCGCGGTGCGCTGGCGCTCCAAGCCGGTGGGCCCGCTCTCGGCGGGCGTCGGCGGGGATGCCGAGCTCGCTGCGGTCGTGACCCAGGGCAACGAACTCGTGCTCATGTCGCAGGGCCTGACCCTGTGGCGCCAGAAGCTGGGCCACCAGGTCTACACCGCGCCCCTGGTGGCCGGTGGCCGGGTCTTCGTGCTCGGCGCCGACCGTTCGGTCGTGGCCTTCGACGCGATCAATGGCCTGCGCCTGTGGACGCAGCAGCGCCCGGGCGAGGCCCTGACCCTGCGCCAGGCCGGCGTCCTGCTGGCCGTGGGCAACACCCTGGTGGTGGGGCAGGGCGGCCGCCTGGCCGGCCTCAACCCCGACAACGGCAGCCTGCGCTGGGACGCGGCCATCGCCACCTCGCGCGGCACCAATGACGTCGAGCGCCTGGTCGACCTCGTCGGCCGTGTGAGCCGGGTGGGCGACAACGTCTGCGCCCGCGCCTTCCAGGCCGCCGTCGGCTGCGTCGACGCCGCCCGCGGTGCCGTCGTCTGGACCCGTCCCGCCTCGGGCGCGGACGGCCTCGGCGGCGACGAGACCCAGGTTTTCGGCGCCGAGTCCGACGGCCGCGTCATCGCCTGGCGCCGCAGTGACGGCGAGCGCCAGTGGTCGGTGGACAGCCTGCGCCTGCGCGGCCTGACCGCCCCGGTCCTCCTGGGCCGGTCCCTCGCCGTGGGCGACGCCTCCGGCTTCGTGCACCTGCTGTCCCGCGAGGACGGCAGCCTCCTGAATCGCTTGCCCACCGATGGCTCTGCCATCGCCGCCACCCCGGCGCTGGTGGGCGACACCCTGGTCGTCGTGACCCGCTCCGGCGGCATCTTCGGCTTCACCCCCGACTGAGCCGTCCGCGGTCCCCGCTGTCATGAAACCCGTCCTCGCCCTGGTGGGCCGCCCCAACGTCGGCAAGTCCACCCTGTTCAACCGCCTGACCAAGTCGCGTGACGCGATCGTGGCCGACTTCGCCGGCCTCACGCGCGACCGCCACTACGGCAACGCCCGCCTGGGCAAGCGCGAGTTCATCGTCATCGACACCGGCGGCTTCGAGCCGACCGCCGAATCCGGCATCTACGTCGAAATGGCCAAGCAGACCCGCCAGGCGGTCGCCGAGGCGGACGTGGTCGTGTTCGTGGTCGACGCCCGCGCCGGCCTCTCGGCGCAGGACCACGACATCGGTAACTACCTGCGCAAGCTGGGCAAGCCCACGGTGCTGGTTGCCAACAAGGCCGAGGGCATGACCGAGGGCCACCAGCTGGCCGAGTTCTACGAGCTGGGCCTGGGCGAGGTGATTCCCGTCTCGGCCGCCCACGGCCAAGGCGTGCGCAGCATGGTCGAGTTCGCCCTCGACCAGCTGGGCCTGCCCGACGAGGACGAGGAGGAGGGCGAGCGCGACGACAGCGTCATCCGCCTGGCGGTGGCCGGCCGGCCCAACGTGGGCAAATCGACCCTCATCAACACCTGGCTGGGCGAGGAGCGCCTGGTGGCCTTCGACATGCCCGGCACCACCCGGGACGCGATCACCGTGCCCTTCGAGCGCGGCGGCCAGAAGTTCGAGCTGATCGACACCGCCGGCCTGCGCCGCAAGGGCAAGGTCTTCGAGGCGATCGAGAAGTTCTCGGTGGTCAAGACGCTGCAGGCGATTGAAAACGCCAACGTGGTGCTCCTGTTGATCGATGCAGAGCAGGGCGTGACCGACCAGGACGCCCACATTGCGGGTTTCGTGCTCGACAGCGGTCGTGCGGTGGTGCTGGCCGTGAACAAATGGGACGCGGTCGACGAATACCAGCGCCAGCTGGTGCAGCGCTCGATCGAAACCCGGCTGGCCTTCCTCAAGTTCGCCAACCTGCATTTCATCTCGGCCAAGAAGCGCCAGGGCCTGGGCCCGCTGTGGACCTCGATCGCCCAGGCACACCGGGCCGCCACCTGCAAGATGAGCACGCCGGTGCTCACGCGCATCCTGCTGGAATCGGTGCAGTTCCAGACCCCCAAGAAAACCGGCATGTACCGCCCCAAGCTGCGCTACGCGCAC
>CAZCTU010000207.1:0-3652 GCA_964501495.1 uncultured Ramlibacter sp. | reverse complement strand
TGGTGGGGGTGAGCCGCAGCGGCAAGACGCCGACCTCGCTGTACCTGGCCATGCAGCACGGCCTCAAGGCCGCCAACTACCCGCTGATCCCGGAGGACTTCGAGCGCCAGCAGCTGCCGGTCGCCCTGCTGCCGTTCAAGAAGAAGATCTTCGGCCTGACCATCCAGCCCGAGCGCCTCTCGGAGATCCGCAATGAGCGGCGGCCCAACTCCCGCTACGCCTCGCTGGAGAACTGCCGCATGGAGGTGGCGGAAGCCGAGGCGATGATGCGGCGCGCCGGCATCCGCTGGCTGTCGACGACGACCAAGTCGATCGAGGAAATCGCCACCACCATCCTGCAGGAAGTGCGGCCCGAGCGGCTGGAGTATTGACGCGGGAGGGGCCGGCGGGGCCCGGCCCTCGACCGGGCTATCGGCGATAGCTCTGGCCCCGCGTGAAGGCCGCCTCGATCTGATGCAGACGGGAGGCGGCGACGGATTCCTGGCCACGCCGGGCCTTCTCGACGATCTGCTGAAACTGGCTGGGCGATTGTTCCTGCCCGGCCTGCGCCTTCCCGACAACGTCTCCGCCCCCCTTGGCCGCTGGGGGCTGCTGCAGTGAGACGGAGCCCAAGCCGGCAAATGAGGCCGTCAACCATGGGGGCGTCACGCCGGTGTCGCCTCCGGGCAGCTGGGAGGCTGCCTGGACGGCGTAGGCTGCAACCGTGTCAAAGCCCAGTGCGTCACTCAAGCCCGCAGTCATGGCCTCCACCGTCATGGCGAGCCGGTTCCGACCTTCCTTGGTGTGCGCGAGCTCGGAGTTGCCCGCGCTGAACTGGCTGATGGCTGCCTGCATGATGTCGCGCGGCCCGGGCGGGGGTTGATTTTTGCGCAGGTCGGCGATCAATTTTCTTGTCTCCATGCGCATTTGCATGGCGGTCTTTGGCTCGCCCTGAAGCAGCCCCGTCCAATGCTTTCCCAGAGGTGGCAAAGCACCGCCCCCCACGCGGAGGTCACTGAATCCGCGGACGGACGCCCGGCGTAGCCCATTGAGCTTTGAGAACAACTCGTCGTAGTCCCTCCGCGCGGCTCGCAGGTCACCCGAGAACATCCGGCCCAGGAAGCTGGGCCGACAAAGGCCGCCGTAGGGACGCCCCTCCATCGCCCGGTGGAGCGGGCAATGCGCGCCGACCTGGGCGGTCGATTGAGCGATGGTCTTGACGACATACGCACGCTCGCCTGGCTCGATCGTGCCGCCGCGAAGCAATTCGACCAGGACGTCGGCGCGCGCCCGGTCCATTCCGGCGCCGCCCAGTCCTTCGACCAGTCCCGCCAGCGGCGCGGAGATCTTGATCTGGTAGACGGAATCACCGGACCCGCGCAGCTTGCAAATTTCATGGAACAGGTCCCGGATCAGCGTCTTGTCCAGGTCATCCGGTCGGAGGTCGCGGCAGAACTCCGCAACCGCCCGGGACGCAGCGCCTTCGCTCCGGGCGTCTTCGACTCGCCTGCGCAATTCGGCGCAAAGTGCTCGCCGCTCGGCTTGGGGCATCGGCTTGTCGACCGCCCCCTGGCCCGCTGCTGCCGACCGACCTCGCCCCGCGGCCTGGCGGGTGCCTGCGAGGGGTTCGTCGGCCTCCGTTCGCGTTCGCTTGAGGAACCGTTCGGTCGGGTCCTGACCGGCGGGCTCGCGCAAGCGGTGGTAGCTGGGGCTTTCCCTCCTCAGGGGTGGACCGATCTGGGCCCGCCGCACTCCGGCGGCGTCCGGTCCCTTGGCGCCTCCCGCTCCCGCACCCGCGGGAGGCGTGGGACGTCCAGGCGAGACCGCACCGACGCTCTGGCTGATGGTTGCATGGGGCAGCTTGCCCTGGGGTCCTCCAGCTCGCATGAATCCTCCTCGCAGGCCTGTCTGGGAATAGGTTGCCCATCAGTAACCCTTCGTCAGGGGTGGTTCAGGATGCGGGGAACCCGCGGCCGGGAGCCACCCCGGGCGCTGCCCGATCCCCGCCTTTCGAGGGGGAAACAGGGGAAGAACCCGATCAATAGAAAAACCAAATGAGGGGTATTGAATCAATCGAATTCACAAATGACCCTCCCGGGCCTACGATTCACCCCGTTCCCTGTCATCAACCCCAACCAATAGGAAACAGCAGATGTCCGTCATCAACACCCAGGTCAAGCCCTTCAAGAACATGGCTCTCAAGCAGGGCAAGTTCGTCGAGGTCACCGAGGCCAACATCAAGGGCAAGTGGTCCGTCTTCTTCTTCTACCCCGCCGACTTCACCTTCGTCTGCCCCACCGAGCTGGGCGACGTCGCCGACAAGTACGCCGAACTGCAGAAGATGGGCGTGGAGGTCTACTCCGTGTCCACCGACACCCACTTCGTGCACAAGGCCTGGCAGGACGCCTCGGACACCATCCGCAAGATCCAGTACACGATGATCGGCGACCCCACCGGCGCCCTGACCCGTGCCTTCGACTGCATGCGCGAAGACCAGGGCCTGGCTGACCGCGGCACCTTCATCGTCGACCCCCAGGGCGTGATCCAGGCCGTGGAAATCACCGCCGAAGGCATCGGCCGCAACGCCGAAGACCTGCTGCGCAAGGTCAAGGCCGCCCAGTACGTCGCCGCCCACCCCGGCGAAGTCTGCCCCGCCAAGTGGGAAGAAGGCGCCGCCACCCTCAAGCCCTCCCTGGACCTGGTCGGCAAGATCTAATCCAGACGGCACGCCCGTCCCTGAAGGGACCGGCACTCACCACCCGGCGCCGGCGGCCACCCGCCCCGGCGACCGATGAACGAGGCCCGGGGTGCACCCCGCCCCGGGCCTTTTGTTTTTCGAAAATCCGACGACTACACGACACATCACGGAGGACACCATGCTCGACGCCGCACTCAAAGCCCAACTCGCCAGCTACCTCGAACGCATCACCCAGCCGGTGGAAATCACCGCCCAGCTCGATGACTCGCAGGCCTCGCGTGACATGCAGGCCCTGCTGCGCGACATCGCCGAGTCCTCCAAGCTGGTCACCGTGACCGAGAGCC
The DNA here is from genome assembly GCA_964501495.1 of uncultured Ramlibacter sp. Lineage (GTDB taxonomy): Bacteria > Pseudomonadota > Gammaproteobacteria > Burkholderiales > Burkholderiaceae_C > Ramlibacter. Next base: position 631 of record CAZCTU010000207.1, on the reverse strand, counting down.
AGGGCGGCCCGCACCGCACGCCCTCCTTCGCGGTGCACCGTCCCGGCGAAACACACGGCCCGCGCTTCGCCGGCCTGCCCATGGGGCACGAATTCACTTCCCTGGTGCTGGCTCTGCTCCAGGTGGGCGGCTACCCGCCCAAGGTCGAACAGGCGGTGCTGGACCAGATCCGCGCGCTGGACGGCGACTTCGAGTTCGAGGTCTATGTCTCCCTGACCTGCCACAACTGCCCGGACGTGGTCCAGGCGCTGAACCTGATGGCGGTGCAGAACCCGCGCATCAAGGCGACCATGATCGAGGGCAGCCTGTTCCAGGCCGAGGTCACCGAGCGCCAGATCATGGCAGTTCCGACGGTCTTCCTCAACGGGACCATGTTCGGCAACGGCCGCATGACGCTCGAGGAGATCCTGGCCAAGATCGACAAGGGCGGCCAGGCCCGCGAGGCCGAGAAGATCAGCGCCAAGGCGCCCTTCGACGTGCTGGTGGTGGGCGGCGGCCCAGCCGGCGCCGCGGCGGCGGTGTATGCCGCCCGCAAGGGCGTGCGCACCGGCGTGGCCGCCGAGCGCTTCGGCGGCCAGGTCAACGACACGCTGGCGATCGAGAACTACATCTCCGTGCTGTCGACCGACGG
>CAZCTU010000206.1:0-3669 GCA_964501495.1 uncultured Ramlibacter sp. | reverse complement strand
CCTGGTCGGCATCACGCCGGCCATGCGCGAGGGCTCGGGCCTGGTCGAATTCGAGAAGCGCTTTCCGGACCGCTACTTCGACGTCGGCATCGCCGAGCAGCATGCGGTCACCTTCGCCGCGGGCCTGGCCTGCGAGGGCTTGAAGCCCGTGGTGGCCATCTACTCCACCTTCCTGCAGCGCGCCTACGACCAGATGATCCACGACGTGGCGCTCCAGGGCCTGCCCGTCGTCTTCGCGCTCGATCGCGCCGGGCTCGTGGGGGCCGACGGCCCGACCCATGCCGGTGCCTACGACATCCCGTTCATCCGCTGCATCCCGGGCATGAGCCTCGCCTGTCCCGCGGACGAGGCCGAGACCCGCGCGCTCCTCACCACGGCCCACGAGCAGGACCATCCGGTGGCCGTTCGCTACCCGCGTGGCGCCGGCGTCGGTGCACCGGTCCCGGCCTCCCTCGACGGTCTGCCCTTCGGCAAGGGCGAGATCCGCCGTGAAGGGCAGGGCGTGGCCATCCTCGCCTTCGGCACCTTGCTCCATCCGGCCCTGCAGGCCGCCGAGCGCCTGGGGGCGACGGTGGTCAACATGCGCTGGGTCAAGCCGCTCGACACCGAGCTGCTGCTCGAGGTGGCCGGGCGGCATACGGCCCTGGTGACGGTGGAGGAGGGCGCGATCATGGGCGGCGCCGGCAGTGCCGTCGCCGAGGCCCTGGCCTCCGCGGGTCTCGCGAAGCCGCTGCTCCAGCTGGGCCTGCCTGATCGCTTCATCGAGCATGGCGACCCTGCGCGCCTGCTGGCCATGCTGGGTCTCGACGCCACCGGCATCGAGCGCTCGGTCCGAGAGCGTTTCGGCGCCCACGTGCAGGCCGGCGCAACGGGACTGAAGGCAGTCGGCTGATCGCTCCGGGGGGCCTTCCTGCTCGAGGCCCCTCGCTTCGCTGCGCCAGTGCCGCGTTGACACCTCTCCCTTGGGTCAGGCCCGAAAGAGTGGGGCAGGGCGACTCTCCGGTCAGAGCCTTGCAAAGTTTCGCATCGGCATCCCTCCCATGATCCGCGGCACCTTCCGCAGCCCCCACGGAGAATGCCCATGGATCGAAGAATCGTTCTGCGTCACGCCGGTCACGCAGGTCTTGCCGGTGTGCTGGCCGCAGCCGCCGCCCCCGCCGTCCACGCCCAGCCCACCCTGCGCTGGCGCCTGGCCTCGAGCTTCCCCAAATCACTCGACACCATCTTTGGCGCCGCCGACATCTTTGCCCAGCGCGTCCGCCAACTTTCCGGGGGACGTTTCGACGTCTCGGTGCATGCCGCCGGCGAGTTGATGCCGGCCTTTGGCGTCGTCGATGGCGTCCAGAACGGCACCATCGAAGCCGCGCACACCGCCCCCTACTACTTCTTCGGCAAGGACGAAACCTTCGCCATCGGCGGTGCCATTCCTTTTGGCCTCAACAGCCGGCAGATGACCGCCTGGACCTTTCAGGGCAACGGCCTCTCGCTCATGCGCGAGTTCTACGCCAAGTACAACATCGTCAACTTCCCTTGCGGCAACACCGGCGCCCAGATGGGCGGCTGGATGCGCAAGGAAATCCGCTCGGTCGCCGACCTCAAGGGCCTCAAATTTCGCATCGGAGGTTTTGCCGGCAAGGTGCTCGAGCGCATGGGCGGCGTGCCGCAGAACATCCCCGGCGGCGAGATCTACCAGTCGCTGGAAAAGGGCACGATCGACGCGGCCGAGTGGATCGGCCCCTACGACGACCAGAAGCTGGGCTTCAACAAGGTCGCGCCGTATTACTACTACCCCGGCTGGTGGGAGGGCGGCCTGCAACTGGACCTCTACATCCACCAGAAGGCCTGGGACGCACTCTCCTCCGAGCAGAAGCTCATTGTCGAAACGGCGAGTGCCTACGCGCACCTCGAGACCCAGGCCAAGTACGACGTGAAAAATCCGGTGGCGCTCAAGCAGCTGGCCTCCTCCGGTGGCGCCAAGCTGAAGGCCTTCCCGGCCGATGTGATGGCCGAGGCCTTCAAGCAGTCCATGGCGCTCTATCAGGAGCTGTCCGCCCGCAACGAAAACTGGCGCAAGGTCTACACCGACTACGCGCGATTCCGTGCCGACCAGAACCTGTGGTTCCGATTCGCCGAATCGACTTTCGACCGCTTCATGCAGGCGCAAAAGCTCTGACCTCCGATCGCCTGGTGGCTCACCCGGGAGGGCTGGCCACCAGGGGCAAGTGGCTGGCCCAACTGGTTATGCTGGGCGTTTTGCCAGCCCTTGCCCAGCCGTGCATCCCTCTGCTTCCATCGAAGTCCTGACCGATTCCCCCGCCATCCGACAGGCGGGGCGCGGTCCGTTGTCTCTGGCGTTAATGGACGCCCGCAACCACACCCTGCAACTGCTAGCGCGCTTCGAAGAAGCGCTGAGCGCCGGGCTGTCGATCCCGCGTGGTGATGCCATCGAACCTCCGGCTCGAATTGCTGGCCAGGTGGCCTGGCTTGCCGAATGGTGGCTGGGGCGCAATCCTCAGCGTGCCCTGGGGTCCAAGTCCCCCGCCGACGGCATACGCCTGCCTTCGATCCACCCCCAGGCCGATGCCTGGTTCGGCCCGGACGGCCGCGGACCATGGCCTGAGCTCGACGAGGTCCGGGCCTATATGTTGGAGCAGTTGGAGAGCACGCTCGACTTGCTGGACCGCGCCGAGGAAACCGACGACGGCCTCTATCTGTTCCGGGCCATGCTCCACCATGAAGACCTGCGTGGCGAGAAGATGGTCGAACAGGCCCAGGCCTTGGGACTGACCTTGCCGATCCCTCCTGCAACAGCTTTTCGCTCGCGTGATCCCTTGCTCCTGCCCGCGACGCGCTGGCTTCTCGGAACACGGCCCGACGGCTTCGCTCCCGCCATCGAGCGCCCGCAGCGGCCGACGGATGTGCCTGCGTTCGAAATCGATGCCCAGCCTGTCACATGGGCGCAGTACATCGAATTCGTCGACGACGGCGGCTATGACCGGTCTGAACTCTGGCACCCCCATGGGTGGGCGTGGCTGGAGCGGGCCGCGATGACAGAAGGCCGCCGTGGTCCTCGCCATGTCGAGCAGATTGGCGTGGCCAGTGGCGCCGTCATCCAGACATGGTTCGGCCGGCCTGTCCGACTCGCTGGCGCTCAACCGGTTGTGCACGTCACTTGGTGGGAGGCAGACGCCTGGGCTCGCTGGGCGGGCAGGCGCCTGCCGACTGAAGTCGAGTGGGAGGTCGCGGCCCATCAGGGCTCGGGCCTCGGATTCCGTTGGGGCGATGTGCTGGAGTGGACGGCGGGCAGCCTCCGCCCGTGGGAAGGCTATGTCCCAGACTCATGGGTGAGGGGGACTTCACTCGATCCCGACCCAGAGTGGGGGCTGGCCAAAGTTCTGCGGGGCGGATCCACCGCGACCCGTGCGCGAATGAAGCATCCAAAAGCACGGCGATACGCGCTCCCCGACAATGACCGTGCCTTCACAGGCTTCCGCACCTGCGCTTTGTGAGTCCTGACGGGGTACCGCCTCCCCGAGCGTCATCCGACTGGGCGAGGGTTGCAAAATTTCCGAACCAGCCGCTTGTCAGCGCGTTTTAAGTTGTGCTATAGTCGAGGGCTTCGCTGCTCACAAAGCGGTTGTTCGGAGGCGGTCCTGAAGAGGGGCTGGA
>CAZCTU010000205.1:0-3681 GCA_964501495.1 uncultured Ramlibacter sp. | reverse complement strand
GACAACATGGGCGGCCGCGTCGAGCGCTTCCGCAACAAGTTCGGCAAGTCCGCGCTGGCTGGCAAGGCCTGATCCGCCTCGCGCTCCACGCGCCGACCGAGAGGGCAGCCCGGGCAACCGCGCTGCCCTTTCTCTTGGCCCGCTCTCGCCCCCTCTCGGGGACTTGGCCCAGGCGACTGGGCCGCCCCCGCCCCCATTCGATAATCCGACCGTGAACCCGCCCACCCCCGCGATCGTGGCCCAGAGCGCGGTGCGCCGCCTGCCCCGCGTCGCCCTGTGGCTGTTCTGTCTGGCCTATGTGCTGCCCGGTTTCATCGGCCGCGACCCCTGGCGCAACGCCGACATGCAGGCCTTCGGCACCATGTACGACATCGCCCGGGGCGCCAGCCGCTGGTGGCAGCCGACCCTGCTGGGACAGGCGCCGGAGTTCGACGCCCTGCTGCCCTACTGGCTGGGCGCGGCAGCCATCCGGCTTTTCAGCGATGGCCTGGGCTGGTTCTCACCCGCGGTGGCGGTACGCATTCCCTTCGCCGCACTGCTGGGGCTGACCCTGGCCGCCACCTGGTACGCGGTCTACCACCTGGCGCGCAGCCCGCGCGCGCAGCCGGTGGCCTTTGCCTTCGGCGGCGAGGCCGACCCGCGTGACTACGCCCGGGCCCTGGCCGACGCGGGCGTGCTGGCCCTGATTGCCTGCCTGGGCCTGGCCCAGTTCTCCCACGAGACCACGCCCTCGCTGGCCCAGCTGGCCTTCGCCGCCCTCACCTTCTACGGCCTGGCGGCCGACCCGCAGGTGCCGGGGCATCTGTCACCGCAAGGCCTGCCCGGCGCTGCGGGCGTGATGGGCCTGCTGCGTCGCTGGCGCGGCATGCCCGCGCTGGCTGCGGGCCTGGCCGGCCTCGCGCTCAGTGGTGCGCCCACCCTGGCCCTGCTCCTGGCGCTCGGCGGCGCCCTGGCCTGGTGGCTCGACGCGAGCCAGGCGAACCGCCTGGCGCCGCAACGCAGCTTCGGCCAGACGGACACCGCCGCCGACGCGCGCGCCTCGCGCCGCAAGGCGGGGTTCGTGCTCGCCGCCGGCGTGGCCGTGGCCCTTTTGGCCAGCGTCCTGCACTTGTGGCAATGGCGCGTGCTCCCCGGCGAGCTGAGCCCGGGCGGCGGCATCCGCTTGATGCTGTGGTTCACCTGGCCGGTCGGCCCGCTGGCCCTGTGGGCCGCCTGGCGCTGGCGCCAGCAGCTGGCGAGCCGGCACCTGCTGCTTCCGTTGTGGGGCGCCCTGCTGCCCCTGGCCTCGGCCCTGACCACCCCCGCGCCCGACCGCTCCCTGCTGCTGGCCCTGCCCGCGCTGGCGGCGCTCGCGGCCTTCACCCTGCCCACACTGCGCCGCTCGGTGTCAGCGCTGATCGACTGGTTCACCCTGCTGTTCTTCACCGGCGGCGCGCTGATCATCTGGGGCGTCTGGATCTCGCTGGAAACCGGCGTGCCCCGCGCGCCCGCCGCCAACGTGGCCCGGCTGGCGCCCGGCTTCACCCACGACTTCTCCTGGCCGGCCTTCCTCGCGGCCCTGGCGGCCACCGCGGCCTGGCTCTGGCTGGTGCACTGGCGCGCCGGCCGCCACCGCGCCGCCCTCTGGAAAAGCCTGGTCCTGCCCGCCGGCGGCGCCGCCCTGTGCTGGACCCTGCTCATGACCCTGTGGCTGCCGGCGCTGGACTACGCCCGCAGCTACCGACCGATGGTCGCCGGCGTGCAGCGCGCGATCACCGGACCGGGCTGCGTGGAAGTGGCCGACGTGAGCAACGGCCATGTCGCAGCCCTGCGCTATCACAGCCGGCTGGACCTGGTGCGCGCCGGCGACACGCCCCGCTGCCCCTGGCGGGTGCAGGGCCGGCCTGTCGCAGCGGCCAGCAACGCGGGCGCTGAAGGCAGCAGCTGGGAACTGGTTGCCACCGTTCGGCGTCCCGCCGACGCCAAGGACCGGCTCTACGTCTACCGGTCGGCGCGGCCATGAGCGAAGCCCTGGCTGGATCTCCTCGGGAAGCCTCCCGGATCGAACTGGCCTCCCTGGCCAAGCACGCGGGCACGGTCTACGTCGGCCAGGTGGCGGTGATGGCCTTCGGCCTCACCGACACCCTGGTGGCGGGCCGCCACTCGAGCGAGGCCCTGGCGGCGCTGTCGGTGGGGTCGGCGGTGTACATCTCGATCTTCGTCGCCCTCATGGGCATGCTCACCGCGCAGCTGCCAATCTGGGCCGAGCTGCGTGGCGCCGGCGAGCGCGAGGCCCTGGGCTTCTCGGTGCGGCAAAGCCTGTACCTGGCGGGCCTGGCCAGTGCGGTCGGCATCGGCCTGCTGCTGGCGCCTGGCCCCGTGCTCGCCATGACGAAGGTGCCTGAAGCCCTGCAGGACGAGGTGCGGCAGTACCTTGCCCTCCTGGCCTGCGCCCTGCCGCCGGCCCTCCTGTTTCGCCTTTACAGCACCTTGAATCAGAGCCTGGGCAAGCCGCGCCTGGTGACCTGGATCCAGATCGGCTCCCTCTTCCTCAAGGTGCCGCTGGCCCTGCTGCTGGTCTTCGGCGCCGGACCACTGCCCGCTCTGGGCCTGGCCGGCTGCGCCTGGAGCACCCTGATCGTGAACTGGCTGATGCTGGCCCTGGCGGCGTGGATGCTGCGCACCCAGGACCTGTACCGGCCCTACGCGCTGTGGAAGCGGCCCGAGCCGCCCCATGGCCCCACCCTGCGCGGCTTCGCCCGCCTGGGCGTGCCCACCGGCCTGTCGATCATGGTCGAGGTGACCTCCTTCACCCTGATGGCCCTGTTCATCGCGCGCCAGGGCACGGTGGCGGCAGCCAGCCACCAGGTGGCGGCCAGCCTGACCGCGCTCCTGTACATGACGCCGCTGGCCTTCGGCATCGCCGCCAGCGCGAGGGTGAGCTACTGGCTGGGCGCGGCCGAGCCCGAGCGCGCGCGCCTGGCGCTGCGAATGGGCTTCATGCTGGCGGCGGCCTTCGCGCTGGTCATGGGCGGCGCGGTGCTGGCCTTTCACGAGGCGCTGGCGCGCTTTTTCGCCGGCGGCAACCTGCCCGTGGTGGCCGCGGCGGCGGCACTCCTGCCCTGGGTTGCCGCGTACCACCTGTTTGACGCCCTGCAGGCGGTCAGCGTGTTCGTCCTGCGCAGCTTCGGCGTGGCGACCGCGACCCTCGTGGTCTATTGCCTGCTGCTGTGGGGCGTGGGCCTGGGCGGCGGTTACTGGCTCGCCTACACCGGGCCGGGCGAGAGCGGCGGCCTGCAATCCCCCGCGGCCTTCTGGAGTTCAGCCGCCTTCGCGCTGGCGCTCACCGCGGCGGCCTTCCTGGTGCTGCTGCGGCGGGCGGTCAGGCGGACGCTGGGCCCGTCGATCCCGGTCTGACCCGGCTGGCGGGCAGCCAGAAGGAGAAGGTCGAGCCCTGCCCTGGCCGGCTTTCGATGTGCAGCTCGCCGCCATGGCGCTGCACCACATGCTTCACGATGGCCAGACCCAGGCCGGTGCCGCCAGTGTCGCGCGAGCGGCTGCGGTCGACCCGGTAGAAGCGCTCGGTCAGGCGCGGCAGGTGCTCGGGCGCGATGCCCGGGCCGGTGTCGTGGACGCAGAATTCCAGGCGGCCGTCGTCCAGGACCCGCCAGCGCAGGTCCACGGCGCCGCCGGAGGGCGTGT
>CAZCTU010000204.1:0-3695 GCA_964501495.1 uncultured Ramlibacter sp. | reverse complement strand
GGCCACCACGGCGGCCAGCGTGCCGCCGACCATGGCCATCAGCGAGTTCACCGCCACCAGGCCGGAGATCTTGTCCAGGGTCTGCGCGCTCATCACGTTGAAGCCGAACCAGCCCACCGCGAGGATCCAGGCGCCCAGCGCGAGGAAGGGAATGCTCGAGGGCGGGTGCGCGCTCATCGCGCCGTCCTTGCGGTAGCGGTTGCTGCGCGGGCCCAGCCAGAGCACGGCCGCCAGGCCGATCCAGCCGCCCACCGCGTGCACCACCACGCTGCCGGCGAAGTCATGGAACTCGGCGCCGGCCACCGACTTGATCCAGTCCTGGAAGCCGAACTTGTTGGCCCAGGCTGCGCCCTCGAACAGGGGGTAGACCAGGCCCACGAGCACCGCGGTCGCCAGCAGCTGGGGGTTGAAGCGCGCGCGCTCGGCGATGCCGCCGGAGACGATGGCCGGAATGGCCGCCGCGAACGTGAGCAGGAAGAAGAACTTCACCAGCTCATAGCCGTTCTTGGCCGCGAGGGTCTCGGCCCCCACCATGAAGCCGGTGCCGTAGGCCACCAGGTAGCCGACGAAGAAATAGACGACGGTGGAGACCGCGAAGTCCACCAGGATCTTGACCAGGGCGTTCACCTGGTTCTTCTTGCGCACCGTGCCCAATTCCAGGAAGGCAAAGCCCGCGTGCATGGCCAGCACCATGATGGCGCCCAGCAAAATGAACAGGGCGTCGGCGCCCTGCTTGACCTGTTCCATTCGTCTCCTCCAATCGCACCCGTCACAAGCAAAACGCACCAATCCCGCAAGATTGATGCCCGTGTTGGTGCGAGCCCCGCAGACGATCACGCCCCCTTTTGCGGCAGGTGGCGGGCAGGAGAGCCCAAGGATGGTGCGAGTCTGTTCAGGGGTAGGCCAAATTGGTGCGCGGCCGCCATCACCGGCGGAGAAGTCGGGGGCGGGCTCGCAAACGCCCCGAGAGGTTATCCCTCGGTCCTGTGGGTGAGGCTGTGGACAGCCGCATGGAGAACTCTCGCAGCCCGCATCCTGGTTGGGCTGGGAGACGATGCACAAATTTTCAGCAGCTGCCGCGCGCTACCATCCGGGCCCAGCCATGGACGCCGACTCCTCCACCCGACCGATCCCCTCCCCCGCGCCCGCGGGCGGTGGAATCCGGCTTCGGGTCCTGCACCAGGACGCGTCCCTGGTGGCGATCGACAAGCCGCCCGGGCTGCTGGTCCACCCCAGCGGGCTGGACGCGCACGAGACGGTGACCACGCTGGACCTGGCGAGCAGGCAGCTGGGCGAGCGCCTCTGGCCGCTGCACCGCCTGGACAAGGCCACCAGCGGGGTGCTGCTCTTCGCCCGCAGCGCGGAGGCCGCGAGCGCGTGTGGCAAGGCCTTCCAGGAAGGCCGGGTTGCCAAGACCTACCTGGCGCTGGTGCGCGGCTGGCCGGCCGAGGCCGGCGTGACCGAGCAGCCCCTGGCCCGCGACCCCGAGCTGCCCTCCACCGGCCAGCCCCAGCTGCCGGCCCTCACCCGCTGGCGGACGCTGCGCCGTTTCGACTGGCCCTTCCAAGTCGACGGCCGCCACCCCAGCAGCCGCTATGCCCTGGTGGAGGTGCAGCCCGAGACCGGGCGCCGCCACCAGATCCGCCGGCACTTCAAGCAGCTGGCCCACCCGCTGGTGGGCGACACCACCCACGGCAAGGGCGCCCACAACCGGGCGGTGGCGCAGTGGCTGGGCGTGTCGCGGCTGTGGCTGCATGCCCGGGCGGTCGAACTGCCCCTGGCCGGGGGCGGCTATCTGCGCATCGAGGCGCCTTGCGCCCCGGAATGGGAAGCGCTGGGCGCGCCCTGAGGCCGGAGCCGGGCGTGGCCGTGTGCCAGTTGCGCCCCCGGCGGCCGGCGACCTTGTGGAAATCCCTGAGCCGGGCCTGGGTCGACCCGCCCTAAACTGACCCAATGAACGAACTGGTGAATACGGACGACGTCGCCACCCTGGATGCGCCTGAAAAGACACGCACCAAGGACCCGGAGCGGACCATGGCCGAGATCCTGGCCGTGGCCACCCGCGAGTTCGCCGCCAAGGGCCTGGCGGGCGCCCGGGTCGACGAGATCGCCGACGCCACCCGCACCAGCAAGCGGATGATCTACTACTACTTCGGCAGCAAGGAGGGGCTCTACCTCAAGGTGCTGGAGAACGCCTACGGCTTCACCCGCGAGACCGAGGCCCGCTTCCACCTGGCCGACCTCGACCCGGTGACCGCGCTCAAGACCCTGGTGGGCGTGACCTACGACCACCACCGCGACAACGAGGACTTCATCCGCCTCGTCATGACCGAGAACATGGAGCGAGGCGCCTACCTGCGGCAGTCGGGCGTGATCCAGAAGCTCAACACCCCGGCGATCGAGGCGATCCGGGACATCTACGAGCGCGGGCGCGCGCTGCGGGTGTTCCGCGAGGGCCTGGACCCGGTGGAGATCCACTCCACCATCTCGGCGCTGACCTTCTTCAACGTCTCCAACCGGCACACCTTCGGGCTGATCTTCGGCGACAAGTCCGAGGACGGAAAAGCCCGCACCCTCACCCGCGAACTGGTGCAGGACCTGGTCCTGCGCTTTGTCTGGAATAACACGGCGGCATAACAGCTAGGCCGAAAGAAGCGAATTGCATAGGTACTAACCCGGACCCGACTAAAACTACCTCGTTAGTACATTCAGACAGACCCTGGAGCACCTCCCATGAAAAAACTCATCGACGCCTACTGCCGCCTGCTGGGCGGGGTCATCGTCGCCTGCCTGGCGGCGATGGTCGTGCTGGTGTTCGGCAACGTGGTGCTGCGCTATGCCTTCAACTCCGGCATCACGCTGTCGGAGGAGCTCTCCCGCTGGCTCTTCGTCTGGCTCACGTTCCTGGGGGCGGTGATCGCGATCCACGAGCGGGCCCACCTGGGCACCGACATGCTGGTGTCCCGCCTGGGCGTCGGCGGCAAGAAGCTGATGCTGGTGCTCGGCCACCTGCTGATGCTCTACATCTGCTGGCTGATGGGGTCTGGCGCCCTCAGCCTGGCCAAGCTCAACACTGAGTCGCTCAGCCCGGTGATGGAGGCGCCGCAGTCCGTCTTTTTCGCCAGCGGCGTGATGTTCGCGGCCTCGGCCGGCGTGATCCTGCTGCATGACCTGTGGCGGCTGCTGACCGGCGACCTGCGCGAAGAAGAGCTCGTCGGCATCCGCGAGTCGGAAGAAGAGCCGATCGACGTGCCCCCGCCGCTCAAGTAACCCGGGAGACCGACCCATGACCATTGCCGTATTCCTCGGTTCCCTCCTGGCCTCCATGGCGGTGGGCGTGCCCATCGCCTTCGCGCTGCTCCTGTGCGGCGTGGCGCTGATGTGGCACCAGGGCCTGTTCGACGCCACCATCCTGGCGCAGAACCTGATCGAAGGCGCCAACAGCTTTCCGCTCCTGGCCGTGCCCTTCTTCATGCTGGCCGGCGAGGTGATGAACACCGGCGGCCTGTCGCGCCGCATCGTGAACTTCGCGATGGCGCTGGTGGGCCACGTGCGCGGCGGCCTGGGCTACGTGACCATCGTCGCCGCCTGCATTCTCTCGGCCCTGTCCGGCTCCGCCGTGGCCGACGCCGCGGCGCTCACCGCGCTGCTGCTGCCGATGATGGTCAAGGCCGGCCACGACAAGGCCAAGGCGG
>CAZCTU010000203.1:1257-3703 GCA_964501495.1 uncultured Ramlibacter sp. | reverse complement strand
GGGGTGGATTGCGCCACCACCTTCCTGCACGAGCCGGGTGACGCCCGGGATGGCCTGACGGTGACGGTGCCGCTCTTCGTCCTGAACCAGGTGAGCGAGGAGCGCTGCGAGTGGCTGGTGCCGGGCATGCTGAAGGACAAGGTCCAGGCCCTGCTCAAAAGCCTGCCGCAGAAGCCCCGCTCCCGCTTCGTCCCACTGCCGGAGTCGGCGGCGCGCATCGCGCAGGAGATGACCGCGCCCGAGGCCTTCGGCAGCGGATCGCTCACCGATGCCTTGCTGAAGATCGTGCGCGATGCGACCAGCCTCGACGTCAAGCGCACCGACTTCAAGCTGGACATGGTGCCGCCGCACCTGTTCATGAACCTGCGCGTGGTCGACGAGCACGGCCGCCAGCTGGGCATGGGCCGCAACCTGGGGGCGCTCAAGGCCGACCTGGGGGCGCAGGCCCGGGGCGCCTTCCAGGCGCTCGCGGCGCTCAAGACCGCCTTGCCCATGTCTGCTGCGGGCGGGGACGGCCCAGGCGCCACCTCGGGCGATCAAGCCCAACCCTCAGCCGCCGATGCCAGCGCCAAGGGCCAGGGCGTGGTGGCGGTGGTCAGGAAGCAAGCCCCGTCACAGCAGCCGGTCGCCGACGCCACCCAGCGCCACACCGCCTGGACCTTCGGCGAGCTACCCGAGCTGATGGAGATTCGCAGGGGCGGCACCACCCTGGTGGGCTTTCCGGCGCTGGTGGACCAGGGCGACGCGGTCACGCTCGAGGTCTTCGACGAGCCCGAGGTCGCGGCCGCGAAGCACCGGGCGGGCCTGCGCCGCCTGTTCGCGCTGCAGATCAAGGACGCCCTCAAGTACCTCGAGAAGAACATCCCGGACCTGCAGAAGATGGCGGTCGCCTTCATGTCCCTGGGGACGCTGGAGGACCTGCGGGCGCAGGTGATCGACGTGGCCCTGGACCGGGCCTTCCTGCAGGAACCGCTGCCCGCCAGCGAGGCCGACTTCAAGCGCCGGGTCGAAGAAGGACGCGCGCGGCTCACGCTGATCGCCAATGAGGTGGCGCGCCTGGCCGGCACCATCCTCGCCGACTATGCGACGGCCCTGCGCAAGATCAAGGACACCAAGAACGCCCCCGAGGCGACCCAGGACGCGACGCAGCAGCTGCAGAAGCTGGTGGGAAAGCGCTTCCTGCTGGACACGCCCTGGTCGGCGCTGCAGCACTTTCCCCGTTACCTGAAGGCGGTGACTCTGCGCCTGGACAAATGGCGGGCCGATCCGGCCCGTGACGCGGCCCGCATGCTTGAACTGCGGCCCCAGGAGCAGCGCTATTGGCGCCTGGTCGCTGAGCGCAAGGGGGTGGCCGACGCGCGCATGCTGGAGTTCCGCTGGCTCCTGGAGGAATTGCGCGTGAGCTTCTTTGCGCAGGAATTGCGCACGCCGCAGCCAGTGAGCGTCAAGCGCCTGGAAAAGGCCTGGCAGCAACTCACAAGCTGAGCCCGAGGCTGTTGGCGCAGGCTCACATCAGAGGGTGCTGCTCGCCGGGCGATTGTCTTTCTTGGGGCAGGGCCAGGTGTCCCTCATCGTCATGGTGACCAGGACGTCCGCGCCCAGGTGCCGCTGCTCAGGGCGCTCGACCAGGCGCCGGATGACCATGTCGCGCACCTGGCCAGAGGTGGCCTCGGTCGATGAGCAGTGCATCACGCCCCGTGTCGCGTCGTGGACGCCCATCACGTAGCCCATGGCCAATGATTTCGCATACGCATCGCCGGTCAATCGCTCATAAAGGTCATTGCCGGAGAAAAACTCGGCATGGGCGGCGGGGGTGACGAGGCTCAGGATGATCAGCAGTTTCTTCATGGACTTCTCCCTCGGGCGCGAAGCCTGGCCGCCGGGCCAGGCTGTTCGGGGCGATTTCAGTTTATTGCCATTTCGCCCAAGGATCGAGCCCCGTCACCCTCCGTGCGGCCGACCTGCCAGAATGGCTGCATGGCCGTCCACACCATCCTGAAGATGGGCGACCCCCGCCTGCTGCGGGTCGCCCAGCCCGTCACCGCCTTCGACACCGACGAACTGCACCTGCTGGTGCGGGACATGGTCGACACGATGGCGGCCGCCAATGGCGCAGGCCTGGCCGCGCCGCAGATCGGCGTGGACCTGCAACTGGTCATTTTCGGAACGGACGCGCCCAACCCGCGCTACCCGGACGCCCCGGTGGTGCCGCGCACGGTGCTGCTCAATCCTGTCATCGAGCCCCTGGGCGGGGAGGAGGAAGAGGGCTGGGAGGGCTGCCTGTCCGTGCCCGGCCTGCGCGGGGTGGTGCCGCGTTGGGCGAAGATCCGCTACACGGGGTTCGACCCCTATGGTGACCCGATCGACCGGGTGGCCGAGGGCTTCCACGCCCGGGTGGTGCAACACGAGTGCGACCACCTGCGGGGCGTGCTCTATCCGATGCGGG
>CAZCTU010000203.1:0-1247 GCA_964501495.1 uncultured Ramlibacter sp. | reverse complement strand
TTCAGCCGCTTCGGCTTCACCGAGGTGCTGTTTCCGGGACTGGACGCGGGCGAAGACGACTGAGTCACGGGGGCGTTCACAGGACTGGCTGGAGGGCTCACGTCGGCGACGCCAGCGTCTCGAGCAACTCCGTCTCGATCTCGATCTGCGCCCGGCTTTGCTGCAGCTCGGGGCCGTCCACCAGGAAGGTGTCCTCGACCCGCTCGCCCAGGGTCGACACCTTGGCGAGTTGCAGGTTGATGCGGTGGCGGGCCAGCACACGGGCGATCGAGTACAGCAGGCCCACCCGGTCGCTCGCCGAAATGGACAGCAGCCAGCGCTGGGCCTTTTCGTCGGGGGCCAGGGTGACGCGCGGCGCGATCGGGAAGCTCTTAACCCGGCGTGAGACCCGGCCCCGGCCAGGGGGCGGCAGCGGTCCGGCCTCGGCCAGCACCTGGGACAGGCCGGCCTCGACCATCGAGACCAGCTCGCGGTAGTGGTCCGGCAGCGAGGCGCTCACCACCTGGAAGGTGTCCAGCGCCCGCTGGTCGCGGGTGGTGTGGATGCGGGCGTCCAGGATGGAGAAGCCAGCCTGGTCGAAGTAGCCGCAGATGCGGGCGAAGAGATCGGCCTGGTCGGGGGTGTAGACCAGCACCTGCAGGCCTTCGCCCACCGGCGAGACGCGGGCCCGCACCAGGGGCATGCCCGGCTCGGTGCCGTCCAGACCCGCGAGGTGCCGCGATACGTGCCGGGTGTGCCAGGCGATCTCGCCGGCGTCATGCCGCATGAAGTAGCTCACGTCCAGGGTGTCCCATAGAGCCTTGTGGGCGTCGTGGGGCAGGGCGTACAGGCCCAGCTGCACCAGGGCCTCGCGCTGGCGCGTCTCGACCTCGGCGTCGCGATCGGGGGCGCGGCCACCCAGCACCCGCACGGTGAAGCGGTACAGGTCCTCCAGCAGCTTGCCTTTCCAGGCGTTCCAGACCTTGGGGCTGGTGCCGCGGATGTCGGCCACGGTGAGGAGGTACAGGGCGGTGAGGTTGCGCTCGTTGCCCACGCGCGCCGCGAAGCGCGAGATGACCTCGGGGTCCGAAAGATCCTGCTTCTGCGCGATGTGGCTCATGGTCAGGTGCTCGCGCACCAGGAACTCGATCAGTTTCGCGTCCTCCCGCCCGATGGCGTGCTGGCGGCAGAAGGCGCGCACCTCGTGCCCGCCCAGCTCGGAGTGGTCGCCGCCACGGCCCTTGGCGATGTCGTGGAACAGCGCCGCC
>CAZCTU010000202.1:0-3703 GCA_964501495.1 uncultured Ramlibacter sp. | reverse complement strand
GAGCGGTCGCCGTCAAAGGCCAGCACGATCCGCACCGGCGAATCGTCCTTGTCACGCAGGGCCATGTCCGCCCCCTCGATCAGGGACGGCACCTTCCAGGAAAACCGGATGCGCCCCAGGCCGGCCGGTTCGACCCGCAGGTGTTTGCGCAGCAGGCTGGCGGACGACCGGGCATCCGCGGCCACGGCATGCCGGCCGTCGACGACCTCGTAACGGAAGCGGGTGGCCTGCTTGCCCGGGACGCCGAAATGCTCCCAGCGCGCGCCGGGCACGTGGCGGCCCCAGGGGCTACGGGTGATCTGCTGGACCGCCTGCGCTCGGGCAGCCTCAGGCTCAGTCGGCGTGGATGAAGACGAGCGGGACGAGGCGTTGGATTCCGTGGACGCCGAGTCGCGAGAGGAGCGCTCGTCCGCGCCTGGCTCGCCGGAGGCCGCTCCAGGCGCAGCGGAAGCAACGGTCGACCCCCCGCCTTCCCGGAGGGGGGAGAGGGACGCGCAACCTGCCAGCAACGTGGACAGGACAAGCACCGAAACTGCCGGCGTGGCGAACGAAAACCCGTACTTCAACAAACAAGAACTCCTGCGCCAGCCCGTGAGGGCCAGCGCAGGGCGATGCTAACGGGTGAAGGAGCCACCCGACAGTGTGGTTAGCCCGGACATGCTCCGGGCGTTTCGTGGGCGAATCAGAAGATGTGACGGACGCCCAGCTCCAGGCCACGGGAGCGGCGGCCCGCCTCGGAAACCGGCGCGCCGCTGCCGGCGGTGCCATTGACGCTCATCCCGAAGCCCGGCTCGTTATCGAGTTCGGCGTAGTTGGCGTACACGGCGGTGCGCTTGCTCAGGTCGTAGCTCGCCCCCACGGCAGCCTGGTTGCCGATCTTGTCGTCGCCGATCCGGCGCTCGACATAGGAGGCGCGCAGCACGACGGGGCCGACGGGCGCGGTGATGCCGACGATGCCGCCCTTGAGCCGGCCGCCCAGGTCGGCGTCGCCCGACAGCCTGTCGGTCTTGTAGCCGGCGCTCAGCTTGAGGATGCCGAAGTCATAGGAGGCGCCGAGGAAGTTGGTGGCCCATTTCTGATCGTCATCAGGGACCACGACAGGGGAGGCAGACCCGGCCAACCCACCCTTCACGGTCTGATGCGCCAGGGAGACGACCAGGGGACCTTGGGCATAGGTCAGGCGGATGCTGGCGCCGGTGCCGGCGTCGCGCGCGAGGTTCGCGTTCTCGCTGCCGAAGCTGTACATCGCAGCCACGCTGAAGCCGCTGAAGCCCGGGCTGGTGTAGCCGATCGCATTGCTCATGCGGATGGCGGAGGGGTCGCCCCAGACGCTGCCCTCGAAGATGGTGGAGGCGGCGTTCGTGCCCGCAAGCGAGCCGGTCTGCCGGGTCCGGAAGGTGGAGGCGGTCGTGGCGCCGGTGCCGGTGGTGGTGATGACGTTGTTCAGGAGGTTGTAGGAGCTGCCCACGCCGTTGGTGGAGAACGGATCGACCACACCCGAGACACCGAACAGGGGGGTGTAGTCGCGTCCGGCGACGATGGAGCCGAAGGCGCCTTCCAGGCCCACCACGGACCGGCGCTGGAAGTTGAACCCGCCCCCGGAAGTGCCGAGGCCGGTATCGGGGGAGAGCGCGCCCTCCAGGTGGAAGTTGGCCTTGAGCCCACCGCCCAGGTCCTCCGTGCCGCGGACCCCGAGCCGGCTGGAGTAGATGCCATCGGCCCCCAGCCCGCTGAAGCGGTTGGAGCCGGCGTGAACGTTGCGGTAGTTGATGTCCACGCCACCAAACAAGGTTACGGTGGACTGGGCAAATGCCCCGGTCGAGGCAAGGACTGCGGTCAGAGCAAATGCGATCTAAAGTTTCATTTTTTCTTGCGAACGCTCTTTCTCAGTGGAGGATTTCGCACCTCCTGGGCATTCCCTTGCACGGATGTCCTGCACTTTCTAATCAAGGACAACCTCGGGGGTATCGCCGCTCCGGCACCCGGAGAAACCTCACGCCCCCGCTCAACCGTTTTCCGCCACCTCTCGGCAAGGCTGTGAGACAACAGCCAAGCCCATCAGCAGCGCAGAAAAAAGCCCCCAGATCTTGCGATCTGGGGGCGAAATCCACCAAAGGAGAGGTGGAGGAGACAATCGGTGCACAACCGAAGGTTATGCTCGGGCATCAGTATAGCCGCAGGGTGCTGCATCGCAGCAACCAATTGTGGCTATGCAACACATCAACAGCCCTCTTGCTGGGGCGCGAGCAATCATTCATCGAGGCGTAAATGGAGTGCACAGTTAGCTGGACCGGCAACACCGGAGCGCAGTCGGGCATGGGATTCATCGCGGAGACAGGCAGCGGCCACGTGCTGGTGATGGATGGCGCTCCGGATGCAGCCAAGCCGGAAAATGGCGGCAAAAACTTGGCACCTCGCCCGATGGAAACGGTCTTGGCGGGTACGGGAGGGTGCACCGCCTATGACGTCGTACTCATTTTGAAGCGCGGGCGCCATGATGTTCGCGGCTGTTCGGTCAAACTCACGGCTCAGCGTGCCGACACCGATCCAAAGGTTTTCACCAGGGTCCACATGCATTTCACGGTGCAGGGACGTGGTGTGCCCACCAACGCCGTCGAGCGCGCGGTCTCAATGAGCCATGAGAAATATTGCTCGGCAAGCATCATGATCGGCAAGACAGCCGACATTTCGACCAGTTTCGACCTGATTGAGGTCGAATAGCGTGGCGCCGGCCAACTGGACCGTTGGCCCCAAGCAGAGGCCCAGCCCCTCGGCCACCTAAATGTAATGAGCGGTGGTCGTCATCACCTTGGCCGCCGCCTGCATCATTGTCCGGACGGGCAACGGCAGTTCCACGCCTCCCGCTGCTAGGGCCTGATAGGCGTGTTCTCGCTCATCGGCCTTCATTTGAGAGACGATCGCGCGGGAAGTGAAGTCATGAGCCGGAAGGCGATCCAGGTGACTGGCTAGATGCGCCTCGACCTGGCGCTCTGTCTCGACGACGAACCCCAGGCTGATGCGGTCGCCGAGCCGTCCGGCCACTAGCCCAATGGCGAACGCTCCCGCAAACCATAAAGGGTTGAGGAGAGATGGACGGGATTGCAGTTCGTCCAGTCTTTGCCGAGTCCAGGCCAAATGGTCCGTCTCGTCCTGGGCGGCATGCTCGAAATGGCGGCGCAGAGCGGGGTCCTGAGTGGCAAGGGCCTGCGACACATACAGAGCTTGGGCGCAAATTTCCCCCACGTGATTCACCCGCATCAGGGCGGCGGCGTCCTTTTGCTCCCTTTCCGTCAACGTCTGGCCCGAGCCTGTGGCCTCCGGGCAAGGTCGGGCAGCGCGATGTGGGGCGAAAAGCGTACGTAATGCGCCATCTAGCGCCAGGATGAGTGAGTCCATTGGCCCAGTGTAAGCCGGGCCAATGGGCACAATCGAGCCGCGTCAAGTAGAACAAATAGACTCATCGATGTGGTGCCGACGCCGAAGTGCTTTTCTGGTCGTGTTCACTCAGACCAATTTCTGTTGTCCATCTGCAACGACTCGCCAAATCTCGGCTGGTTTTCTTTGCGTGGCTCAAGCCCGTCTGCTTCAATAGCGGCAGCTTCCGTAAAGGAGGTTGGCCTACAAGCCTGACGCCCCGCAAGAGGCGGAGGTCTGGGCCCCCATCTCAACCTTGGAGAACCGTTAAATGAAAAAATCTCTAGTT
>CAZCTU010000201.1:0-3704 GCA_964501495.1 uncultured Ramlibacter sp. | reverse complement strand
TGTTCTTGATGAACCAGCGCGCCTCCTGCAGCCGCTGCTGCAGGGCCTGGTGGCCGTCGCCCTTGTGGCCCTTGAGCGCGCCGGCGTAGATGTCATGCACCCGCAGGCGCGGCATCACGTCGGGATTGAGCTGCACCCGCAGGCGGGCCTGGCCATTGCGCATCGCGCGGGTGACGATCACGTCGGGCACCACCACGTTGCGCTCGACGTCGACGAAGCGCCGGCCCGGCTTGGGCTCGAGCCGGCCGATCAGGCCGATGGCGGCCTTCACCTGTGCCTCGGTCTCGCCGGTGGCGGCGACCAGGCGCTTGACGTCGCGCTTGGCCAGGAGCTCCATCGGCTGGCGCACGATGGCCAGGGCCGCGAGGCACAGCGCCTCCTCGTCGGCATCACCCGCCTCGGCCAGGGCCTTGAGCTGCAGCGACAGGCACTCGGCCAGGTTGCGCGCGCCCACGCCCACCGGCTCCAGGTGGTGCAGGAGGCGCAGGGCCACGGTGAAGTGGTGGACCATCTCCTCCTGCTGCTCGAAGTCGCCCGGGGCCAAAGACTCCGCCAGTTCCTCCAGCGTGTCCTCCAGGTAGCCGTCCTCATTGAGCGATTCGATCAGGAAGCGCAGCGCCGCCGCGTCCTCGCGCGCCAGGCGCAGGCCCAGGGCCTGGCGATGGAGGTGGTCCTGCAGGGACTCCTGGCCGCGGGCGAGGTCGGTGGCGTCGACGTCGTCGTCCTCGGCGCTGCCGGACTTGCGCGCGGGCGCGTCGCCGCCCCACTCGCCGTCATCGGGCACGACCTCGGTGCTGCCATCGCCTTCCCAGTCGCTCGGGCCGGACTCGGGGGCGGCATCGCCCTCGGAGGAAGAAGAGGAGGTCGCGGCACTCGCGGCGCCCTCGGAAAAACTGTCGCCGGCTTCGGCCAGGGTCTCGGCGCCCAGGCCGTACTCCTCGCCGGCCTCCACCACCTCGGCGGCCGGCTGGTCGGCGGCGGCGACCCCGAACTCCTCGCGCGGGGCCTGGTCCTCGGCCATCTCGAGGAAGGGGTTGTCGCCCAGCATCTGCTCCACTTCCTGGGCAAGCTCCAGGGTGGACAGCTGCAGGAGGCGGATCGACTGCTGCAGCTGGGGCGTGAGCGCCAGGTGCTGGGAGACGCGAAGGGAAAGGCCCTGCTTCACCCGCGCCCCTACATGCGGAAATGCTCGCCGAGGTAGACCCGGCGGACGTCCGCGTTGTTGACGATCTGGTCGGGCGTGCCTTCGGCGAGCACGTGGCCGTCGCTGATGATGTACGCGTGGTCGCAGATGCCCAGCGTCTCGCGCACGTTGTGGTCGGTGATCAGGACGCCGATGCCGCGCGACTTGAGGAAGCTGATGATCCGCTGGATCTCGATCACCGCGATCGGGTCGATGCCGGCGAAGGGCTCGTCCAGCAGGATGAAGCGCGGGTTGGTGGCCAGCGCGCGGGCGATTTCGACCCGGCGGCGTTCACCGCCAGACAGGGCCACTGCCGGCGAGGCCCGCAGGTGCTCGACCCGCAGGTCCTCCAGCAGCGAGGTAAGCCGCTGCTCGATGGCCGCCGGCTTGAGCGGCTTGCCGGCCTCGTCCCGCTGCAGCTCGAGGACGGCGCGCACGTTGTCCTCGACGTTGAGCTTGCGGAAGATGGACGCTTCCTGCGGCAGGTAGGACAGGCCCAGCTGCGAGCGACGGTGCATCGGCATGCGCTCGACCGGCTGCCCGTCGATGCTGATCTGCCCGGCGTCGGCGCGCACCAGGCCCACGATCATGTAGAAGGAGGTGGTTTTGCCCGCGCCGTTGGGACCCAGCAGGCCCACGACCTCGCCGCGGGACACGCCCAGGGACACGTCCTTCACCACCTTGCGGCTGCCGTAGCTCTTGGCGAGGTGACGCGCCTCCAGGCGGCTGCCGGCGGCGGCCGGCACCTGGTCGGACAGGGTGTCGGCCAGGGCGGCCTCGCTCACTTGCGCTCCCCGGCCAGGCTGGGGCTGCTTCGCAGCGGGGCGACCGTCGCAGACCCGGGGACCGGTGCAGCCGCCGAGGCGGCGCCGCGCGGCGCGAGCACCGCACGGACACGGCCACCCGGGTTGCCGGCGGCGGCCTGGCGCTGGCCAAGCGGCGCGCCGTTGACGGTGAACACGTCGGTGGTGTTCTCGTAGGTGATCAGGCTGCCCTGGGTCTCGTCGGCCAGGGTGGCGCCGCGGTAGCGGCGCATCTCGGCGCGGCCGATGAACTTCACCCGGTCGGCCTTGCCGTCGTATTCGATGGTGTCGCCCTCGCCCTCGAGGTACTCGTCGGCGCCCTCGCGCTTCTGGCGCCAGAAGGCGCGCTTGCCCGGTTCGGCGGTGACGGTGCCGAACTGGAAGCCTTCGGCGTCCTGCCGCACTTCGAGGCGCGCGCCGCGAATGACGATGGTGCCCTTGGTGGCGACCACCTTGCCGGTGAACACGCTGGTCTGCTTGAGGTCGTCGTGCCGCAGGTTGTCGGCTTCGACGTTCATCGGCTTGTCGCGGTCGGCCTTCTCGGCCCGGGCCAGGGGTGTCATCACCAGGGCGCTGGCGGCAAGCAGGTACGTCAGGAGGCGCAGGGTCATGTCGGGCTTAGGAGGGCATGAATCTTGCTGTTTTCAAGATCCTTCCGCATTGTAGCCACCCGACAGCGGTGTACGGCGACGGGGGCACCGGCGCCCGGCCCGGACAGGCCAGTGGGCGCTGCGCGTGGTGCCGACGCTGAACGCGCGACGCCGCTCAGGCGCCCTGGCGCAGTCGGGCCACCAGGCTCTCGACCACCTGCACCGCGCGCGCCATGTCGCCGGCCATCTGGCCGTCGGTGTAGAAGCGCCCGGCCACGCCCAGGGCGGGCACGCCCTCCACCTCGTAGGCCTCCTGCAGCAGCAGCGCGCGCCGGACCCTGGTGGTGATGCCGAAAGACTGATAGGCCGCCTGCGCCTTGGCGCGGTCCACGCCCTGGGCCTGGAGCCAGGCGAGGATCGCTTCCTCGTTCTGCAGCGGCTGGCGATGCTGGTGGAGGGTCTGGAACACCTTGCCGTGCAGGTCCAGGCGCCCCAGCGCCTCCAGCGTGTAGAACAGGCGCTGCTGCGGCTCGAAGTCGGGGCGGAAGGCCACCGGCACCCGGCGCAGCACCACGTCCTTGGGCAGCCGCTTCGACCAGGACTCGAGCAGCGGCTCGAAGGCGTTGCAGTGCGGGCAGGAGTACCAGAAGAACTCCACCACCTCGATCCGGCCGGCCGGCGCGTCGACCGGCGCGGGCTTGGCCAGCGGACGGAAGTCCTGGCCGGCCTGGAAGCTGCGCTGGGCGTGCAGGGGGCCGGCGAGGGCCAGGCCGCCGGCCGCCAGCAGGCCGGCTTGGAAAGTGCGTCGTTGCATGGGGGACTCCGGGCGGCGGGGAGGGGATTCAGCGCTGCACGCGCACCACGGCGGCGTCGATGCTGGCGCCGTCCAGCTTGGCCTTGCTGCGGTCGGCGTCTTCCTTGCGGTCGAAGGGGCCGAGACGCACGCGGAACACGGCGCGGCCGTTCTGCTCGCGCTCGCTCACCTTGGCCTCCAGGCCCATGAGCGAGAGCTTGGCGCGCTGGGCCTCGGCCTCGGGCGCGCTGCGGAAGGCGCCGGCCTGCACGAAGTACTGGAAGGGGTCGGCGGCCGCCGGCGCGGTGGCACCCGAGGCGCGGCGCGCGGCCAGG
>CAZCTU010000200.1:0-3711 GCA_964501495.1 uncultured Ramlibacter sp. | reverse complement strand
CGGAAGGTGATGCGGCCCTTGTTCAGGTCGTAGGGCGAGAGCTCGAGAGAGACCTTGTCGCCGGCGAGGATGCGGATGCGGTTCTTCTTGAGCTTGCCGCCGCCGTAGGCGATCAGCCCGTGCCCGTTGTCCAGCTTGACACGGTAACGGCCGTCGGGGAGGACTTCCTCCACGACGCCGCTCATTTCGATCAGTTCTTCCTTGGCCATGTGTTTCCTTGTGTGAATCGGGACATCAGGTCCGCGCGGACGCGACTTCGGCGCGGCCCTCGCGGATCGCGTAGGCGATCGCACGGGCGTGGCTGGGGAAGCGGCGTGTGAAGCGGAACACCTTGTCGTGGGTGGCGGTGCCGCTGCCGCGGCGGATGGAGACCGAGGGCGCGAAGTCACCGGTGTCGGTGGCGCGTGCGCTCGGGGTGACGAGAAAGCTGCCGATGGAAAACGACAGCGCGTGATGGGGAGACATGCAATTGCCCCTGGCCTTGTCACCAGGGGTCCGGGAAAGAGAAATCGGCCCCGGCCGCCGCGGCCATCAGGCCGCCAGAGGGCGGGGTGAACGGAAAGGCCTCACCGGGGTGAGACGAGGGGCTCGCCGAAGGGCAGTGTGACGATCGGGCGGGGCCCGTATGGAGGGCGACGCGGCGGTCTGGAGGGAGCCCGAAGATGGACTCGAGACCTGTCAAACAGGACGCCGGCGCAGGCGAGCAAGGCGCGAGACGTACCAGGAGTGTAACCGGTTCGACTGCGCACGAGGCCGAACCGGCTGCCGTTCAGATGCGAGGCCGCTCAGCCGCCGCCTCGCTTCGACGCCGCGAGATACACCGCCTCATGATCCCGCCGGCCCACGGCAATGACGAGGACGACGAGCTGCCGGTCGATCACCTCGTACACAAGACGGTAGCCCACGTCCCGCAACTTGATCTTGTAGGTGTTCTGGAGGTTCCCCTGCAACCGGGCCGAGGGGACATGAGGCCCCTGCAGGCGCTTGGCCAGTTGCTTCTTGAACAGGGCCTGGATGGAGCCATCGAGCTTGCGCCACTCCTTGAGCGCGGCCTCGTGGAACTCGAGCTCATAGGTCTTCAAGTTTCACCCTGACCCGTTTGCCCCCCTGGCGTTGCTTGACAACCTGGGCCAACTCCGCATCTTCGAGCCGCTCGAGCAAGGCCTCATAGGCCTTGGCGGAAAGCAGATAAGCCGTCGGCTTGTTGTGATTGAGGACGGCCACAGGGGTGTCGCCCGCGTCCTCCAGGATGGCGCCCGGGTTGCGCCGCAGGTCGGTCATGCTGACCGTGGTGGGGGCGTAGATGGCGTGGGAATACCGCATGGTTGACACCAAATTCAATGCAAGATTTCGTGCATTTTTATGCACGAATACAACCCCGTCAAGACGCCTGCATCGCAGGGGTGACACCGGTCTCGTGGAGGGGCTGCGACACCGGCCTACACTGGCTGATCTGCTCCAGCCCGGTCGCACGGAGCATTGGGTGCCCGACGGAGACAACAAGAATGATCAAGCGGATCCTCATCGCCAACCGCGGCGAGATCGCCCTGCGCCTGGCCCGCGCGGCGCATGAATTCGGCGCCACCTGCGTGGCTGTGTACGCCCGGGACGATGCGCAGGCGCTGCATGTGCGCGCCGCCGACGAGGCGGTAGCCCTGGCCGGCAGCGGCCCGGCCGCCTACCTGGACATCGAGGCCCTGCTTCGCATCGCCCGCGAGACCGGCTGCGACGCGGTCCATCCGGGCTATGGCTTCCTGAGCGAACGGGCCGACTTCGCCCGCGCCTGCGCCGACGCCGGCCTGCGCTTCATCGGACCCACGCCGGAGCAACTAGCGCAGTTCGGCGACAAGGCCGCCGCCCGCGCCCTGGCGCAGGCCCAGAAGGTGCCGCTGATGCCGGGCAGCGGCGGCGCGGTGACGCTGGCCGAGGCCCAGGCTTTCTTCGCCGGGCAGCAGGCCCAGGGCCATGGCGTGGTGATCAAGGCGGTGGGCGGCGGCGGCGGCCGCGGCATGCGCCTGGTCACCGAGGCCGGCGACCTGGACACCGCCTACGCCCGCTGCGTGGCCGAGGCCCGCGCCGCCTTCGGGGTCGAGGGCGTCTATGTGGAGCGGCTGATGGCGCGCGCCCGGCACATCGAGGTGCAGGTGCTGGGCGACGGCCGCGAGGTGGTGAGCCTGGGCGAGCGCGAATGCTCGCTGCAGCGGCGCTTCCAGAAGCTGGTCGAGATCGCGCCCAGCCCGACGCTCGGCGCCGCCACCCGCGAGGCCATCACCCAGGCCGCCCTGCGCATGGCGCGGGCGGTGGGCTACCAGGGCCTGGGCACTTTCGAGTTCCTGGTCGATGAGGCCAGCCCTGACCTGCCCTGGGTCTTCATCGAGGCCAATGCCCGCCTGCAGGTGGAGCACACGGTGACCGAGGAGGTGACCGGCCTGGACCTGGTGCAGCTGCAGCTCGCGGTGGCCCAGGGCGCCACCCTGGCCGACCTGGGCCTGGACCCGGCGCGCCCGGTGCCGACGCGCGGCTACGCCATCCAGTGGCGCATCAACGCCGAGCGCCTGGGCGAGGACGGCCTCGCCCTGCCCTCCACCGGCCGCCTGGACCGCTTTGACCTCCCTACAGGACCCGGCATCCGCATCGACACCCATGGCCAGGCTGGCGCGACGCCCTCCCCGCACTACGACACCCTTCTGGCCAAGCTGGTGGTGAGCCACCCCGGCCCGCGCTTTGCCGATGCCTGCCGGCGCTCGCGCCGCGCGCTGGCCGACATGCATATCGAGGGACTGGCGACCAACCTGGGCCTGCTGCAGGCGATCGCGCAGCACGAGGCCTTCGACGCGCAGGCGGTACATACCCGCTTCGTGGAAGAAGCGCTGCCGGCCTTGCTGGCGTCGGCCCGGGCCCTTGACGCGGCCCGCCCGGCCCCTGGCGCCCAGGCCCCCGATGCCGGCCAGACGCCCGCCGCCTTCTCCGCATCAGGCACCGCAAGCGGGCCCGCCCTCCCGCGCGGCGCCGCATCGCCGGCGCATCGCGCCTTGCAGGCGCCAGAGGATCTGCCACCCGGCCAATGGGCCCTGCGCGCCCCCATGGCCGGCAAGCTGGTCGAACTCTGCGTCGCCGAGGGCACGGTAGTACCGGGCGGCGCCGAGCTCGCCATCCTCGAGGCGATGAAGATGCAGCACGCGCTGGTGGCCGACCGGCCGGCCCGGGTGGTGGCGCTGCGGGCCGCACCCGGCCAGACCCTGGCCGAGGGCGAGGTGCTGGTCGTCCTGGCGCCGGTGCAAGACGTCGGCACCCGCGAGGAGGCTCGCGAGCCCGTGGACCTGGACGCCATCCGCCCCGACCTGCAGCGCGTGATCGAGCGCCACGCCTTCACGCGGGACGAGAACCGCCCCGAGGCCGTCGCCAGGCGCCATGCCCAGGGCGGGCGCAGCGCGCGCGAGAACATCGCCGACCTGTGCGACGCGGACAGCTTCATCGAATACGGCGCGCTGGCGGTGGCGGCGCAGAGCCGGCGCCGCAGCATGGAGGATCTGATCGCCAACACCCCGGCCGACGGCATGGTGACCGGCATCGGCACGGTGAACGCGCAGGACTTCGGCCCCGAGCGATCGCGCTGCGTGGTCATGGCCTACGACTACACCGTGCTCGCCGGCACCCAGGGCTGGCGCAACCACCACAAGACCGACCGGATGCTGGGCCTGGCCCACCGAC
>CAZCTU010000199.1:0-3749 GCA_964501495.1 uncultured Ramlibacter sp. | reverse complement strand
AGGCTGCGGTAGAACTGGGCGAACTGCGGGTCGCGGCCGAAGGCGTCGTTGTAGAGACGCGCGGCCAGGGCATCGCCCTCGCCTTTGGTCTTCTGGGCGTCGCGGTAGGCGTTGGCGATGGTCACCTCGCGCTGGCGGTCGGCGTCGGCGCGGATCTTCTCGCCCTCGGCGGCGCCGGTGGAGCGCAGCTCGTTGGCCACGCGGTTGCGCTCGGCCTGCATGCGGCGGTACACCGACTCGGTGATGGCTTCCACGTAGTCGGCGCGCGTGATGCGCACGTCCACCACGTCCACGCCCCAGGGCTTGGCGCCCTTGACCACCTCCTGCACCTCGCGCTTGACGTCGGCCATCAGCTGTTCGCGCTTGGTCGAGAGCAGCTCACGCACCGTGCGGCGGTTGATCTCTTCCTGGAAGGCGTTGCGGACCACGCGATTGAGCTGGTTGGCGCCGGCCTGCTCGTCGAGGCCGACGTTGCGGATGTACTGCGAGGGGTCGGTGATGCGCCAGCGCACGAACCAGTCGATGACGACCCGCTGCTTCTCCGCGGTGAGCATGGGCTCGGCGTCGGCGCTGTCCAGCGTGAGCAGGCGCTTGTCGATGTAGGACACGTTCTGGAACGGCGGCGGCAGCTTGAAGTGCAGGCCCGGCTCGGTGATGACCGACTTGATCTGCCCCAGGGCGTAGACCACGCCGAACTGGCGCTGGTCGACGACGAAGAGCGTGGAGCTCAGGATGGCCAGGGCCACCAGGACCGAGGAAATGACGAATCCGATGCGGTTCATGTTCTTATTCTCCTCGCCGAATCAGCGCGAGTCGCGGTCGCGGCTGCGGGCGTTGCCGCTGTCGCGGGAACGGGCGTCGGCCGGGGCCGGAGCACCGCCAGGGGCAGCAGCGCCGGACTGCGCGGTGGCCGGAGCCGCCGGGGTGGCCTGGCCGGTGGCTTCTGCCGAGGCCTGGCTCACCTGCTGGATGATCTTGTCCAGCGGCAGGTACAGCAGGTTTGAGCCCTGGCGGGAGTCGACCAGGACCTTGGTCACGTTGCTGTAGATCTGCTGCATGGTGTCGAGGTACATGCGGTCCCGCGTGACCTGGGGCGCGCGCTGGTACTCGGCGAAGACCGAGCGGAAGCGCTGGGCGTCACCCTCGGCCTGGGCCACGATGCGGGCCTTGTAGGCCTCGGCCTCTTCCTTCAGGCGCGAGGCCGAGCCGACCGCGCGGGGGATCACGTCATTGGCGTAGGCCTGGGCCTCGTTCTTGGCGCGCTCGCGCTCCTGGCCGGCTTTCAGCACGTCGTCGAAGGCGGCCTGCACCTGCTCGGGCGGGCGGACGCCGCCCTGCTGCAGGTTGACCGCGACCACCTCGATGCCAAGGTTGTAGCGGTCCAGGATGGTCTGCATGAGGGTGCGCACGCGCGGGGCGATCTGGTCGCGCTCCTCGGACAGGGCCGAGTCCATGCGCATATTGCCCACCACCTCTCGCACCGCGGTCTCGGCCGCGTGCACCACCGACTCCGCGGGGTTCTTGCTCTCGAACAGCCAGGCGCGGGCGTCCTTGAGGCGGTACTGCACTGCGAACTTGATCTCGACGATGTTCTCGTCCTGCGTGAGCATGGCCGAGTCGCGCAGGCCGGTGGCGCGGATCACGTTGTCGCGACCGACCTCCACCGAGCGGATCTGGGTCACGGTGACCACCTCGTGGCGCTGGACCGGATAGGGCAGCCGCCAGTTGAAGCCGGCGCCGACCGTGGAGTGGTAGCGACCGAACTGGGTGATGACCGCCTGCTGGCCTTCGTTGACGATGAAGAAGCCGGTGCCCAGCCAGATCAGGACGGCGACCGCCCCGACCAGGCCGATGCCCACGCCTGCGCTGCGCATGTCGGGTTGAAGGCCGCCGCCACCGTTCCCGCCGCCATTGCCGCCGGGGCCGCCGTTGCCAGGCCCCTTCCCGCCACGCCGGCCGCCCAGAAGGCCGCCGAGCTTGCGGTTGAAGTCGCGCCAGAGTTCATCCAGGTCGGGCGGGCCCTGGTTGGGACCGCGACCGTTCCCGCCGGAACCGCCATTGCCGCCGGGCCGGGGATTGCCGCCCGCGGGGCCATTGCCGCCTCCGCCGCCGGAACCGGAAGCGCCAGGCCTGTCGCCGGTGCCGCCCGCCGGCCGTTCGCCTTCAGCGCCGCTGCCGCCTTCGCTGCGGCCCCAGCGGGGATCGTTCAAATTGAACATGCCCCGGATGCGTTGGCCCAGGGTGCTCATTCGCAAGGCGGGAAGTCGGAAGTTCATGCGCCGGTTTCTCTTTTCTTGTCTGTGCGGGATTGTGCCCAATCAGGCGGAAGCCTCATGGGGCGAAGGGATTGCCTCGTCCGGATCGCCCTCCTCCCGTTCAGGCCGGGCAGCCTGGGCGGCGGCGGCGGCCAGGAGCTGACGCAGTTCGGCCAGGCCCTCGCCGGTGTGGGCGCTGAGGAAGATGCGCGGGACCGGACGGCCCTCGAGCTCGAACAGGTCCTGGCGCCGCCGGGGCCGGGCGGCCTCGGCCAGGGCGTCGATCTTGTTGAAGACCAGCACCTGGGGCACGGCGTCGGCGCCGATCTCGTGCAGCACCCGCTGCACCTCCTCGATCTGCTCCGGATGGCCGGGGTTGGCGGCGTCGACCACGTGCAGCAGCAGGTCGGCGTCGGCCGCCTCCTGCAGGGTGGCCTGGAAGGCGTCGATCAGGCCGTGCGGCAGGTCGCGGATGAAACCCACGGTGTCGGACAGGGAGACCGAACGGCCGCCCCAGGCGGAGGCGTCTCCCCCTGCGGAGAGGCCAGGCTCCGTTGCGGAAGCGCCGACTCCGGCGGAATCCAGGGGTTCCGCGAGGGCGCCACCAGGCGCCTCCGCCGGGCCCAGGAACAGCTGCCGGGTGGTGGTGTCCAGGGTGGCGAACAGCTGGTCGGCCGCATAGGCCCGGGCCTTGACCAGGGCGTTGAACAGGGAGGACTTGCCGGCGTTGGTGTAGCCCACCAGGGAGATGGCGAAGGCGCCCTGGCGCGAGCGCTGGCGCCGCTGGGTGCGGCGCTGCTTCTTGACCTTGTCCAGGCGGTCCTTAGTGCGCTTGATCGCCTCGCCGATCATCCGGCGGTCCAGCTCGATCTGCTTCTCGCCAGGGCCGCCGCGCACGCCGGCGCCGCCGGTCTGGCGCTCCAGGTGGGACCAGCGGCGAACCAGCCGGGTGCTCACGTACTGCAGCCGGGCGAGCTCGACCTGCAGCTTGCCCTCGTGGCTGCGGGCGCGCTGGGCGAAGATTTCCAGAATGAGGAGCGTGCGGTCGTTGACCGGCAATCCGAGATGGCGCTCGAGGTTGCGCTGCTGCGCGGGGCTCAGGGCCTGGTCGAACAGCACCTCGGTGGCGCCGCTCTCCTCGGCCAGGGCCTTGATCTCGTCGGCCTTGCCGCTGCCGATGAACAGGGCCGCATCGGGCGCGCGGCGCTTGCAGGTGACGCGGGCGACCGGCTGCAGGCCGGCGGTCTGGGCGAGCAGGCCCAGTTCTTCCAGGCCGGCGTCGAAATGGGGCGCGCCGAAATCAACCCCCACCAGGATGGCGGAGGCAGTGGCGGGAGGGGCGGTGTCTTGCAATTGGATGGGGTCGGGGTGGGTCCGGCAAAAGCCCCGGACCGGGGCCCGCCGCGGACCGCAGCAGGCGCCCGACCGGCGGCCTCAGGCCGCGGGTGCGTCCGGCGTCTCGGCTGCGGAGAAGTTCACCGCGCGGCCCGGAAC
>CAZCTU010000198.1:0-3768 GCA_964501495.1 uncultured Ramlibacter sp. | reverse complement strand
CGCCAGATGGTCCCGGTGGCGCCGCGGCCCGACTATGTGGCGGTGCGCTACATCGTTCCTCTGCGGGGCAACGTGCCCGCGGTGGGCTTCGACATCCAGTCGGAGCCCCTGCGCCGCGACGCCATCGCCCGCGGGCGGGCCTCGGGCAAGCCGGCGGTGACGGCGCCGATCCAGCTGGTGCAGGAAGCGTCGGTGCGCATGGGCGTGCTGATGCTCGATCCCGTCTACCAGGGCCGGCTTGAGACTTCGCAGGGCCAGGGCGCGCCGGTCGGTTACGCGGTGGCCGTCATCAAGGCCGACGAGCTGATCGCCATCGCCCTGCGGGACCAGGTGCCGGCCGGCCTGCAGCTCCAGCTCCGGGACAGCCGGACCGAGGCGGCCGACCTGCGGCTCTTCGGCCCGGCCACCTTGGCCGAGGTGCCGGACTACCGGCGCTGGGACACCACCCTGGAGATCGCGGACCGCCAGTGGACCCTGTCGCTGCGCGCCGAGGATGCCTATGTCAACCAGGGCGCGCACTGGATGTCCTGGGCGGTGGCCGTCGTCGCGCTGATGCTCACCTGCCTGCTGCAGATCTACCTGCACGGGATGACCGGACGGGTGCTGGCCATGCGCCGCCAGAACGAGGAGCTGCTGGCCAAGCAGGGCGAGCTGCAGCTGGCCGAGACCGTGTTCGACAACACCGCCGAGGCCATCGTGGTGACGGACCACCAGGGACTGGTGGTCTCGGTCAATCCCATGTTCATCCGCATCACCGGCTACGCGCTGGCCGACATCAAGGGCCGGCGGCTGCGCCTGCTGGCTCCGCCCGGGGGCGATGCGCCGCTGGAACAGGCCTGGATCGGCCTGCAGGCCGATCACCACTGGCAGGGCGAGCTGGTCCTGGCGCGCCGCAATGGCGAACTGTTCACAGCCCTGGTCTCGGTTGCCGCGGTGAGCGAGGGCGGGAGCGGCCGCGTGACCCACTACGTGGGCACTTTCTCGGACGCCACCGAGAAGAAGGCGGCGCTGAGCCAGATCGAATTCATGGCCTACCACGACGCCCTCACGGCCCTGCCCAACCGTCTGCTGGGCCGGAACCGCGCGCAGGAGGCGATCGCCCGGGCCCGGCGGCATGGCCACCAGGTGGCGGTGCTGTTCATGGACCTGGACCACTTCAAGCTGGTCAACGACACCTATGGCCACAGCGTCGGCGACGGCCTGCTCAAGGAAGTGGCCCGCCGCCTGCGGGCCAGCGTGCGGGCCGAGGACGCGGTGTGCCGGCTCTCGGGCGACGAGTTCATGCTGGTGCTGGAGCATGTCCGCCAGGCCGAGGACGTGGTGGCCATCTGCGACCACTTCATGGCCGACCTCGAGAGGCCCTATTCCATCGACGGGCGCCTGGTCCAGACCTCGGTGTCGGTGGGGATCGCCCTCTACCCGGAAGACGGCGACAGCGTCGAAGACCTCCTGCGCAAGGCCGACACCGCGATGTTCGAAGCCAAGCAGGGCGGCCGCAACACCTACCGCTTCTTCGACCCGGCGATGAACCGCAGCGTGGTGGAGTTCGTCGAGACCCGCGACGCGCTGCACCGGGGACTGGACCGGGCCGAATTCGAGCTGTACTACCAGCCCCAGATCCGCCTGTCCGACATGACCGTGACCGGGGTCGAGGCCCTGGTGCGCTGGCACCACCCGGGCCGTGGCCTGCTGGGGCCGGGACACTTCATCCCGGTCGCCGAGCAGAGCGGCCTGATCGTGCCCCTGGGCAC
The DNA here is from genome assembly GCA_964501495.1 of uncultured Ramlibacter sp. Taxonomy (GTDB): domain Bacteria; phylum Pseudomonadota; class Gammaproteobacteria; order Burkholderiales; family Burkholderiaceae_C; genus Ramlibacter. Next base: position 2,017 of record CAZCTU010000198.1, on the reverse strand, counting down.
CTGGGTGATCCAGGAAGCCTGCCGCCAGATGCGTCACTGGCTGGACCTGGGCCTGCCGCTGCAGACGGTGGCGGTCAACCTCTCGGGCATCCAGATCCGGACGGGCCAGGTGGAGCGAACCGTCCGCGAGGCCCTGGCCGCCAACGGCCTGGCGCCGGAGCGCCTGGAACTGGAGCTCACCGAAACCATCCTGATCAGCGACAAGGACAAGGCCCTGGAGCGCCTGGGCCAGCTCAAGGCCACCGGGGTGCGCCTGTCCATCGACGACTTCGGCACCGGCTACTCCAGCATGGCCTACCTCAAGCGCTTCAACCTGGACAAGATCAAGATCGACGCCTCCTTTGCCGCCGGCGTGGGCCACGACCCGGAGGACGCCGCCATCGTGCGCTCCATCATCCAGATGGCCCAGGCCCTGGGCCTGGAGACCACGGCCGAGGGCGTGGAGCTGGCCGAGGCCGCCCTGGCCCTGCGGGCCATGGGCTGTAGCCAGGTGCAGGGCTACCACTTCGCCCGGCCCATGCCGGCGGCGGAATTCGTCGCCTGGATGCGGGACTACACACCCCGGCAGGCCTGAGGCCGCCGGACCGGGGGTTCAGCCCTCTGCGGGCCGGAAATCAGCGGGTCAGGACCTTGAGCCGGATGGCGGCCACCGGCAGGCCCCGGCGGGCCAGGTGCTGCTGCAGGTGGGGCAGCATCTGCCGCAGCTTGGCGGCGGCGGCATTGCTCTTGACCAGCAGGCACCAGTCCTGGCCCTCGATCGGGCCGGCCTCCACCTGGCTGGCCATGGCCCCGGGCAGCAGGGCGCGCACCGCGGCCAGCCGCTCGGACGACTCCCGGGCGCGGGCGGCCAGGCTGGCCAGCTGCGGCGAGGCCTCGGCGGCCTGCAGCACGCTCACCGCCTGGCGCAGACGGGTGGAGTCGGGGTTCGGGTTCATCGCAGGGGGGAGTTTAAAATGCCCCGTTTGTCCGACCCACGCCCAAAGCCCTGCCGGGCCGGGCATTTTCCGCCGCCCCGGCCCTCACTGTCGGGCACTTCTGCCCAGACTCCAGAACAATGGCCAAAAACCTCCTCACCCAGATCTTCGGCTCGCGCAACGACCGCCTGCTCAAGCAGTACCGCAAGACGGTGGAGCGCATCAACGCCCTGGAGCCCGCGCTCGAGAAGCTGGACGATGCCGCCCTGAAGGCCAAGACCGACGAATTCCGCCAGCGCGTGGCCGGCGGCGAGGCCCTGGACGACCTGCTGCCCGAGGCCTTTGCGGTGGTGCGCGAGGGCTCCAAGCGCATCATGAAGATGCGTCACTTCGACGTGCAGATGATGGGCGCGATGGCCCTGCACCAGGGCAAGATTGCCGAGATGCGCACCGGCGAGGGCAAGACCCTCACCGCCACCCTGGCTGTGTACCTCAATGCCCTGGCGGGGCAGGGCGTGCACGTGGTCACCGTCAACGACTACCTGGCCAACCGCGACGCCCAGTGGATGGGGCGCCTCTACAACTTCCTGGGCATGTCGGTGGGCGTGAACCTGCCGCAGATGCCGCGCGAGCAGAAGCAGGCCGCCTACCGCGCCGACATCACCTACGGCACCAACAACGAGTTCGGCTTCGACTACCTGCGTGACAACATGGTCTACGAGCCGGCCGACCGGGTGCAGCGCCAGCTGCACTACGCCATCGTCGACGAGGTGGACTCCATCCTGATCGACGAGGCGCGCACGCCGCTGATCATCTCCGGCCAGGCCGAGGACCATACCGAGCTGTACGTGCGCATGAACCAGGTGGCGCCGCTGCTCACCCGGCAGCAGGAGGAAAAGGGCGAGGGCGACTACTGGGTCGTCACCAAGCCGGGCGACTACACGGTGGACGAGAAGGGCCGCCAGGTCTACCTGACCGAGCAGGGCCACGAGACCGCCGAGCGCATCCTGGCCGAGATGGGCCTGATCGCCGAGGGCGCCAGCCTCTACGACCCGGCCAACATCACGCTGATCCACCACCTGTACGCGGCGCTCAGGGCCCAC
>CAZCTU010000197.1:0-3778 GCA_964501495.1 uncultured Ramlibacter sp. | reverse complement strand
CAGGGCCACGCCAACGTCGCCGGTGGCGCGGGCATAGCCGTCGGCCGCGTGCACGGCCGCCTGTTCGTGGCGCACCAGCACGTGCTGCATGGTGTCCTGCTTGTACAGGGCGTCGTAGATGTGCAGGACGGAGCCACCCGGGTAGCCCCAGATGTGCTTGACGCCTTCGGCCTGCAGGCACTTGACGAGAATTTCTGCGCCGCGCAGTTCCTGGGTGGACGCGCCGGCGGCGGCTGCCGAAGTGATTTCGGCCTTGCTGATTTCCATGATCAACCTTTCGATTTTTCTCTGACGAAAAACGTGGGGTGCCCCTTGCCAGCCCTTGTGGGGCCGCGTCGGGACTTAGAGCACCTGACCATGGGCGGCTGGATGCGCCACCGGACCAGGACTCGTTTGCCTTTTGACTTGCAACCCGGGATTATCGCACCGCAACACATCCTTGTGGTGGATCGCGTGGCGCCGATGAGATAATCCGGCGCGCCTGGACGGCCGGGATTGAGACCAGACACCCTCCAGGCCATGGCCTTCCGGCCCCTGGCGTCCGCTCCACGCGGCACCTCTTTTAGCTCAGCCCGACCCGCGCCCTCCTCCCTTGGCCACCGAACGCGAACTGTCCGATTTCCTGCGGAGCGTGGAAAAGCGCGCCTTCAAGCGCTCGGTCTACCATGTCCGCGACGAGGAGGCGGCCCTGGACATCGTGCAGGACAGCATGATGAAGCTGGCCGAGCACTACGGCGACAAGCCGGTCGAGGAGCTGCCCATGCTGTTCCAGCGGATCCTGTCCAACTGCAACCTGGATTGGTTCCGCCGGCAGAAGACCCGCAACGCCCTGTTCTCGAACATGAGCGAGTTCGAGATCGACCCTGAGGCCGGCTCGGAATTCGATCTCCTGGAAACATTCCTCCCGGGCGACGCCTCCGAACGGGTCGCCAGCGCGGAGGATGAGGCCAGACGGGCCCAGATCTTGCGTGAGATCGAAGGCGCCATCCAGGACCTCCCCGCCCGTCAACGGGAAGCGTTCATGATGCGTTATTGGGAGGATATGGACGTCGCCGAAACGGCGGCCGCCATGGGTTGTTCCGAGGGCAGCGTCAAAACGCACTGTTCGAGGGCAGTCCAGGCCCTCGGCAAAACGCTGAAGGCGAAGGGATTAGAACTATGAGCTACACCATCACCCACGATCCCATGATCCACGGCACCCGGTCCGCCCGGGGCTTCGCCGCGGCGCATGACGTGCCGTCCGCCGCCAACCTTTCGCCCGAGGACCTCTTCGGCCGCCGGATCGCCGCCCGGCTGGATGAGGGTGCCAGCTCCCTGCCCCATGACCTGAGCGAGCGTCTGCGCGCCGCCCGGGTGCGTGCCGTGGCCCAGCGCAAGCGTGAAGTCCGTGTCGCAGCCCACCAGCCCCAGCTCGCCGCCGTCGGCCTGCCGGGTACCGTGTCCGGTTCCGACGGCCAGCCCGGCTTCTGGCGCCGCCTGGCCTCCGCCCTGCCGGTGCTGCTGCTCGCCGCCGGCCTGGTCTGCATCCAGTCTCTCGAGGCGGACCGCCGCGCCGCTGAAGTGGCCGAGGTCGACGCCGCTCTTCTCACCGACGACCTCCCGCCCGCGGCCTACGCCGACCCCGGCTTCGCCCAGTACCTGAAGTCCGAGCAGTAAGCGCGGGGTGCCAACGGTGAACCTCGCCCCCATGCTGCGCACAGGAACGCGGTCAGCCCTCCTGGCTGTCGGTCTCGTCGCTCTCATCGGCGCTGCACAGGCCCAGGCCCCGAACGCCCCGGCTTCGGCCAAGACCCCGGCTGCCAGCCGCACCGCACCCGCCCGCCCGCTCTGGTCCGAGCTCACACCCACCCAACGCCAGGCGCTGGCTCCGCTCGCTGGCCAATGGGAAACCCTGTCCGAGCCGCACAAGCGCAAGTGGATCGCCCTCGCCGGCAATTTCCACAAGATGCCGCCCGCCGAGCAGGCCAAGCTCCACAGCCGTATGGCCGAATGGCTGGCGCTCAGCCCCAGCCAGCGCACGGAGGCCCGCCTGAACTTCGGCGAGAGTCAGCAGCTCTCTTCCGACGAGAAAAAGGCCAAGTGGGAGGCCTACCAGGCCCTCCCGGCTGAAGAAAAGCGCAAGCTCGCGGCCAGTGCGGTCGCGAAGCCTCCCACCACCGCGGCGGCCGTACGCCCCGTGCCCGCCCAGAAGCTGGCCAGCGTGCCGCGCAGCGCGTCGGCAGACGCCAAGCCCGCCCGCATCGTGGTCGGCCCGCCGGCGGAGGCTGGCGCTGGCGCCGCACCCGCAGTCCCCGCGGGGGCTGCGGCCTCCCCGGCAGTCCCCGGCAGTACCCGTTGAATCCCGAGCAGACCTCCCCTCTTCCCCTCCTGCGCGCGCCCGGCCTGTGGCGGCGCATGGCTTGCTGGCTCTACGAGGGCATGCTGCTCTTTGCCGTGGTCTTCATCGCCGGCTGGCTGTTCAGCACCCTGGGCCAGATGCGCGACGCCATGGACGCCCGGCGCCCCTTGCTTCAGGCCTTTCTCTTCGTCGTCTTCGGCATCTACTTCGCCTGGTTCTGGTCGCGCGGCCAGACCCTGGCCATGAAGACCTGGCACATCCGCATCGTCGACCGCCAGGGCCGGCCGGTGACCCAGGGCCGTGCCCTTGCGCGCTACCTGCTGTCCTGGGTCTGGTTCCTGCCGCCCCTGGCCGTGCTCGCGCCCTTCCGCCTGACCGGCGGCGAGATCGCCGTCCTGCTCACCGGCTGGATCCTGGTCTGGGCCATCCTGAGCCGCTTCCACCCGCTGGGCCAGTTCTGGCATGACGCGCTGGCCGGCACCCGGCTGGTCTCGACGCAGGACCCGGGCCGCTGAACCGGGGGCTGCAATCGGCCCTTCGCCCCTCGCCCCTTCGCCCCTTCGCAGCTTGTCCATCCCTCAGCTTCTTCCTCGAACGATCCCCCCGCCATGGCGACTTCCGCATCGACTCCCGCCTTTTCCGTCTGCGTCTACTGTGGCTCCCGCAATGGCGTGGCGGCGCCCTTCATCGAGGCGGCCAGGCAGGTGGGTGAGTGGATCGGCCGTCATGGCGGCCGTCTGGTCTACGGAGGCGGCAACACCGGCCTCATGGGCGAGGTCGCCAGCGCCACGCTGGCGGCGGGCGGCCAGGTGGTGGGCATCATCCCCAAGGCCCTGGTGGACAAGGAGCTGGCCAAGCGAGAGTGCACCGAGCTGCATGTGGTCGAGACCATGCACGAGCGCAAGCGGATGATGGCCGAGCGGGCCGACGCCTTCCTCACCCTGCCGGGGGGCATCGGCACCTTCGAGGAGTTCTTCGAGGTCTGGACCTGGCGCCAGCTCGGCTACCACGACAAGCCGGTGGGACTGCTCGACCTCGAGGGCTACTACGCCCCCATGATGGAAGCCCTGCGCACCAGCCTGCGCCACGGCTTCATGAACGACTGGCAGATGGGGCTGGTGACGGTGGACAGCGAGCCGCTGCGCCTGCTCGAGTCCCTGGTGCAGGCGGCTGGATTCAGGCCCGGCGCCGATCTCTCGAAGATCTGACCCTCCTCGGGCTCAAGTTCCCGAGGACCCGGCCCTGCGCGGGACTCGCGCGGGCCTGAGGACCTGGCTCAGATGGCCGAGTCGTCGGTCTCGCCGGTGCGGATGCGGACCACGCGCTCGACCGAGGTGACGAAGATCTTGCCGTCGCCGATCTTGCCGGTGCGGGCGGCCTTGACGATGGCGTCCACGCACTGGTCGACCACGTCGTCCTTGACCACCACTTCCACCTTCA